>CAZPUW010000047.1:0-11972 GCA_964589795.1 uncultured bacterium | reverse complement strand
TTTCTGTGTGCAATGCTCATCAGTTGGCTCGGTTGGAAATATGGGCTACCCGCAACCGCGCTTCCTTTTGTCTTTGCGACTTGGATTGGATTGCTCGCCGCCCGCCTTGTGCTCGGTAGAATGTTGACACTCGAAGAACCGCACACTGAATCCTATCTGCCGTTATTTGCATCGATGAATAGTTGGCTCACCGATCATCTTCCAAACATTGCTGATTTATTTCTTCGTGTTATCGGTGCGACATCCTTGCAAACCAGCACCCTTGCCGGTGTCCTGATACTTGTCGGCGTTTTGTTGGGAACCCGCATTACCGCCTTGGCAATGATAGGCGGTGCCGGTATCGGAATGGCATTCGTCACCCTATTTACCGGAAGCCAAATCGGAAGCCATGAAACCGCACTTGCCGCATTCAACTGTGTGTTCGCCGGTGGTGCACTGGGTGGTGTATTTGTTCGTCCGGATGGTAAAGGAATTTTATTTGCGATACTTGGAACGCTGTTAATCGGTATGCTCACCGTCGCAACGTTAATTCATTTGCGCGTGCTCGATTTACCGCCGCTCGCATTCCCTTTTGCAATTGGAACGCTCTTATTGCTCTGGCCTTTTCGGATGGGTTTGTTTCAGGGTGTCTATCTATATCCGTTAGCGAACGTCGGTACTGCCGAAAGTAATTTGCGGCAATATTGGCGGTGGGTACGAAAATATGGTCAGGCATCTACATCGATACGGTTCACGCATTTCGGTAAATGGACTGTCACTCAAGGAAATGATTCGCTACCTACCCATACTGGCGTCGGACGATATGGTTGGGATTTCATGTTACTCGATTCGACCGACCATTCCGCATCGTATCCCTGCTTATCGCTCAACGATTACTACGGCTACGGTCTTCCCATTCTGGCGCCCGCTGCCGGCACTATCGCCGCAGTCGTGAATTGGATACCCGATAATCCGCCGCAACAAGTAGAAACGGATAATCCCTACGGCAATTACGTTTCTATTTATCATGCCCCCGGCGAATATTCTCTGCTCGCACATCTTCAAATCGGCAGTGTCAAAGTTGCCGTCGGGCAAGCGGTAAAAACCGGTCAAGAAATCGCCAAGGTCGGAAACAGTGGACGTTCACCCGAACCCCATCTCCATATCCAAATGCAAAATGATTGGTATCCCGGTGCGCAAAGTATTCCCGCTCGCTGGAGCGGAGTGCTGGCAATGCGGCAGGGAAAATTGTGCTATATCGCAAACGGTGAATTAAATTTCGGCGATAACGTATCCGATTATTTTTCTTCCAATCCCACCAAACTTGACGACTATTTTCCATTCTCCGTTATTGGAGGGGAATGGCAGTATCTCGTGACGAGTGGTTTATCGACAAAGTCGATTCGGTTACAGGTTCGACCCGGTTTGTATGGACGTTTCTTGTTGGATGATGGCGAACAGGTAATGACCACAACGCGGATGACCGGACATTGGGAGCTCGATACGCTTGACGAGACCGATTACGATTATTCCGGCACCGGTAAAAGAGGGCTCCTCGCACTATTGTCCCCAGCGATGAGCACACTTCCTTTATTATTCGGCGAGAAATATATCTGGGAAAATGAAGTACACGGTTTCCGCCTGGCGAGTGCCGCGAAACGCCTTCTCGAACTACCGGGAAACGGTGTTGCGCGGTATGAGGGCTATCAATTGGAACGTCATGCCGATGGCACCAAACATCTAAAACTTGTCGTCAACGTAACGACCGAACGAAAAAAAGAGTTTCGCTACGAATTGGAGTTCCGTTCCGAAGTCGGATTGATTCACGCTATTGTCATGCATGGAAAACACCGCGTCGCCGATGTGAAATGTGAGCGATACCGCTCGCGATTGAAAGAATGGAATTCGTGAACATAAAAAAGGGCGTTCCAGATGGAACGCCCTTCTTCGGTTACGCCTCTGCTGTCTTCTTATCGAAGATAACAAAGGGTCCGACGCGCAACTCCTTTATTGGTGGCAACTTCAAGCGTGTACCACCCTGAAACTACGGTCGCGGCGGGATGCCACGATGTCATATAAGTTCCGTTGCTTGCAATCCCGTTACCGGTAGAAACGATTCGGCCCAACCGGTCAAACACCCGCCAATTCACCTTTCCGACTGCCGGTACTGCTATCCGAATCGTACTGTTGAACGGATTAGGATAGGTCTGTAATGCAAGCGTTTTGGGTAATAAGCCGTGGCCTTCGCCGCCGACTGACGTCGCACGGAAGGGTACCGCGCCAATGTCAGGTAGCGTCCCATCGGGATCCCACGGTAAGGTCGGATCACCCGTATTAATCACTGGCGAACCGGATACCGGTCTGAATTCGTTTGAGGACAACATCGGATCGGTGAGAAGGTCGTGGTTACCGGATGGAGCATTCAGGTAATAGACATTAAATCCGCAAAGCAGATTGTAATCCCAATCTATCAGATTGTTCGAACGCCCTTCTAAACCATGACTCGTTCCTTCGAGTGGACTTGCACCCCAGAAAATGTTGTTCCGGAAATGCATGCCCCGATTGCGTTGTGTTTGTACTGCGATTACTTGTGTGTTCGCTAAATAACGAATCGTGTTTTGGTACACGTAAGCTTGAACACCCATATCGGTAAATACCAAGCCGGTATTTTGAACCGGGCTGTTCATTCGGATAATGTTCCGTAAAAAATAAGCGGTATCGATGCCGCTCGCCGTTATTCCATAAGCGTAGCGTGTCGCATAAACCGACATAACCGAAGAATCGAGTCCGCAGCTTCCACCTTCCGTCATAACGCCGTAAGCGTCATGGTTAAATTGTTCGGCGGCGACATTTATCGTGTCGCCCTGTAACATGAGTTTTGTGTAGGTGGAGTAGATACCAATCGAAGTAGGAGTGCTGTTGGGATTCACCGTCGAAGTAATAACGTTGATTGTGCTGTAGTCGATGTCCAACATCGATGCATCTGAAGAGATACCAGTGCAATAGCCGGAAATATTAGAATTTCTTATTTCGAGAATGGAGGTTTCAGCGGTAATGGGATTGGCTGCGGTGGAAATAACTGCATTGCTTATTAGCGAACGTCCCGTATTCGAGTTGAACAATATCCCGTTCCAAATCGCGGTGTCGAGATTGATAACGTTGCCGCAAAAAATAATGGGACTGGCGGGAGTGCCGTTTGCCTGTAATTCGCCATTGACGTAAAGTGCAGCACCGGAACTGAATTGGACGGCCACGCCGGGTTCAATCTCCAGCTGCATGCCAGCAGGGACGGTGATGTCGCTGTCAGCGACATACGGCGAGTTTTCAAGCGACCAAATGCCCGAAACTTCACCAGAAACGATACCGGCATACCCTAACGGTAAGAAAAGCCCAAGCGTCAACAACAAAAGGAAACCGGATCGAACACAATTCACCATCGTTCGACCTCGATAAAACGCGACTTATCATAGATATGTAAGTCGTCATGCAATAGTACGAACATCGTGCAAAACTCGCAACTAAAATAGGGCAATAATGCAAAATTTGCAATGTTCGTCATCAATCATATTTTGTAAGTACCGTATTAACAAAGTTATCGAAAAAATCGGTAAATCGTGTTTTTTCGACCGCTCGCAGGGTAGAAATTTCCATTGATTTCGCTCCCGGAGAATAGCTTGAAAATAGATTGTTATAATAGGAATTTATTCGTCCCAGTAGGGATAACCACTGGTCAACAACTCGCGGGCTTCATCGGTAAGAATGCCGACATAAATATCATTGTCGCGGATTTGTATTGGATAAAGGCGGATAGGTGTGTTTTCGTTTACGTCGCACGCTCCTGTATCGAGGTCGAAAGTCCAGCCGTGCCAGACGCACATCAGGATACTGTTTTTTACGACACCGTTACTGAGTGGTGAGCCGGCATGGGGACAGGCGTCGTCGGTTGCCGTAATCTTATCGCCGTCGCGCCGGAAAATTGCGATGTGGCGGTTATAAATCCTGAAACCAACTCCACTATTCAGCGGAATGTCTTCGATGGCGCAAGCCCGGAAATAGCCATCGGCGGGGGCCGGAGAGATTAACCACGGAGCGAGCGGCATATCCTGCCGCTCTTCCGCAATACTTGCCGACTCGAATGCAAACGTGGAAAAAGGGTCTTCGGCTTCACCTTTCGGATTGTCCGCAGCAATTCCCAAAGTCGCCCCATCGTCTTGAATCAACGGGTCAGTGTCGAATTGTTCACGAATCCAATTCGGTGATTCTTCGTTTTGTTCTTTGTTTTTTTCTTTTTCTGCCACCCACCACCCATAACCTAATACCCGTTAGTGAACGCCACGCACGGCCAAATCCCGCTCGGCGTCGATTGCCGCCATGCAACCGGTGCCAGCCGCCGACACTGCTTGTCGGTAAACCGAATCCGCTACATCACCTGCGGCATAAACACCCGGAATAACCGTTCGCGTCGAACCCGGAATTACTTTCAGGTAACCGGTTTCATCCATTGGTAATTTTCCGGTGAACAACGATGTGTTCGGTTGATGTCCGATTCCAATAAATAGTCCATCGACGGTGAACTCACTCAACGCGCCGGTTTTCGTGTCTTTCAGCGTCAGCGCATGAACCCCTTTTTCGCGCGTACCGTGAACATCTGCAACGGTCTTATTCAGTTCCCACGCAATCTTTGGATTCTTTTGCGCACGGTCGATCATTGTTTTCGATGCACGGAGCTCGGGACGGCGATGAATAATTGTGACCTTCGTTGCATGGTTCGTCAGGTATGTTGCTTCTTCCATCGCTGTATCGCCGCCGCCGACCACTGCGACTTCCTTTCCGCGGAAGAAAAAACCGTCGCACGTTGCGCATGCGCTGATGCCATACCCCATCAATTCATTCTCAATCGGGAGACCGAGCAACTTTGCCGATGCACCGGTCGCGATAATGAGCGCTTCGGTCGTGAGTGACATATCGCGGGTCTTGATGGTAAACGGCGGCCCTTGCAAGTCAACTTCAATCACTTCATCCATAATGAATTCAGTGCCGAATCGTTCGACTTGATTATGCATCACATCCATCAAATCTGGCCCCATGATTCCATGTTCGAATCCGGGATAATTTTCCACATCAGTCGTGATAGTGAGTTGTCCACCCGGTTGTCCCCCTTCGAATACGAGGGGCTTGAGATTCGCGCGGGCGGTATAGAGAGCGGCGGTCAGTCCAGCGGGACCGGAACCAAGAATCGTAACGAGGCGATCCGCCTTAGTATGAGACACGGTGATTCTCCTATTGGGTGTTGGGTTCTGGGCATTAGGCACAGGGTAATGGATAATTTTTTTCTATTTCCTTATTCGCACTTAGGACAAACCGGATAATCAAAAGTTGAATGATATCGTCTACCACAAAAATGGCAGAACCTTTCGTGGTCTTTCTCGTCCTCAGTTCCGTTCTCTGCATCCCATTCATGGAAACAATCTAAACAAAACACTTTTGGACGAATTCGTTCGTCTACCTTCTTACATCGGATACAATATCTTTTTTCATCATCCTCATTATTTATGTAGTATATGGAAAAATCTGATTTATTTTCTGGTCGTCTCGACTTGATTCTGGTTTCTTTTTGTTGAGGTGGTCTGTTTTTTTTTGGAGACGGTTTTGCCGGGTTTTTCTCAAACGTCTTGTTCGCCCTACTGCTAGTAGTTTCTGTACGACTGGTATCGATAAAATCTTGTCCGCTTCTTTTCGACACCGACTTGTCAATAATACCAGTCTTCATTTTAACATCTTCGGGTTGTAAATCAGCTTTTTCACTTATCCTGTAAAGCTTTTGAATATCTTTGTGAATCTCTTTAAATAGCTCAGGATCCGTTTCCGTTGTCACGTAGATTCCCATTTCATGGTTACGTTCAGCTGACACATCCAAAAGATTCATGGAAGTAATGATCGCTTCGTATTCATTCAAATAACATTTAGCATGGAGTTCTTTGAAAAATTTTACCCGAATATGGTCTTGTGAATTAAGCCATTCAATCAATTCAATACTTAGTTGAGTTTTTTTTCCGTACACGATTCGAATATCTAAACCTTCTTTGTTTTTCAATCTCAATGAATTTTTTATGTGATCATTAAAGCTCAGGTATGGTGAAACTAGAATGATTCCTTTTTTGGCGTTGTCAATAAGTCTGATAATATGCGAGGAAACTTCTTGTGTTATTAGAAACTCTGCCATCTTGTATCTCCCCGTGTCTGGTTGAACCTCCCAATATAAGAAATGCGGGTCGCACTAACCCGCACTTCTTTATCTTTTAACTGGTAACCAGCGACCGATGACCGGAAATAGCTTACAGCAGTTTCTGCCCCTTCTGCCAATTCACCGGGCAAAGTCCGCCTGCTTGTAACGCATCGAGCACCCGCACAGTTTCTTCCGTCGAACGTCCGACATTGGTATTATGCACTACCATGTATTGAAGAATCCCGTCGGGATCGATAATGAATGTTCCCCGTAGTGCGAATCCGTCATTCTCCAACAACACACCGTAATCGCGCGCGATAGTTTTCGTAATGTCAGCAAGAAGCGGGAACGGTAATTCACCGATACCGTCTTTTGCCTGCGACCATGCCTTATGGACATGCTGGCTGTCGATTGAACAACCGATGACTTCAGCGCCGCGTTTCTTGAATTCGGCATACTCGTGGGCGAACCCTTTGATTTCAGTCGGGCATACAAAAGTAAAGTCGAGTGGATAGAAAAACAGCACGACCCACTTCCCCTTGCTTTTCCCTTTGGAGAGATAATCGGTCAATTTAACATCTTTGATATCTTTACCGACCAACGCTTTAGCTTCGAAATGAGGTGCCGGGCTTTTTACTTGAATCATGAAAGTCTCCTTTGAACACGTAAGTATGTATGTATTACAAAAATTTAATATTCACAGTAAGTTACGAATAGCTGGTACCTGTCGTTTGACAACAAAAATTACGTAAGTGACACTAATTTGGGGCTAATTAGGCCCGCAAACCCGCTAATAGCGCAGATTATAACGAAATTGATTGCCTTTCGCAATAAAATACTGTATATTTAGGTGCTATCTCTCGTTTTTCTGAGAGTTATATCGAAGTTTGACCGTCAGTCGTAAATAAAGCGTTGATTGAAATACAAGCCGAGGAAGTCACGCGGTTAGGGTAACTTAATACTACGCAATGGCACTTGCAAAAGCAACACTTGCGCCGGATTTTACACTGCCATTCCTCGAGGGTGTGCAATGTCCTCTCTCCGCACAATTGTACCAAGCCCCTATTGCATTGTTTTTCTTTAAGACGACTTGCCCAGTATGTCAATTTGCCTCTCCCTTTGTTGAGCGGCTCGCTCAATCGGGAGCACCGATGTTCGGGGTATGTCAGGATTTGAACCCGACAACGGCGCAACGGTTTATCTCTGAATATGGACTGACATTCCCGGTCATGATTGAACAACCGGGATATGATGTATCCAACCGGTACGGTCTCGAAGCAGTGCCGACACTATTCGTTATCGATACCGACAGCAAGATACTTCACTCGGTCGTGAGTTTCGATAAAGCGGAATATGAAAAAGTTGCGACGACATTGGGTGTGTCGTCGCCGTTTTTCGTTCAAGAGAACGTACCCGTGTATCGGCCCGGTTGAGGGTCGTTGAACCGCCGATAGGGTATCGGCGTTAGGTGCCCGTTGTATGGTGCCTGAAACAAAAAAACTTAAGGAGAAAAAATGACCTTTCGATATGCATCCGGCGCGCTGGTTGATTTGGCAACACCGATGTTGATTGTAATGGCGAAAGAAGGAACCAACCCGAAAAAGGGGTTGTTCCTGTCGCTGGACGATTTGGTCGGCGGTACGCTGCAACCCGCACTCGCTACTGGTGACTTCTCCGGCAAGTCGGGTGAAGGAATGATGGTATACGGTCGCGGTGGTGCCCGTATCAAACGATTGATGCTCTGGGGATTAGGCAAAGATTCAGTAACGACCGACGGATGGCGCAGTGCAATCGCCCAAGCCGCCCTTTATACGCGCAGTATGGGCGTCCGCAAATTCGCTATTCTGATCGATCCAACCACTACCGATAAATTGGGTACCGGTGAGTTAACTGAAGGCGCTGTCCTCGGTTGCGGAATGTCCCTCTATCAATATCTACGCCACCGGACGCAAGACCTCGATAAAGTCAAAGACGTCGAAGAAATCACACTCTATGTTGAAAAGGCGAAAGACAAGAAACCATTGGAAGAATCCGGCGCCCGCGCCGAAATGATTCTTGACGGTATCACCCTCGCCCGCGACTTACAGAATGGGCCGCCGAATATCGTTACCCCCGCCTATCTCGTGCGTACTGCCGAAGGTATCGCGCAAGACCTCAAACTGATTTTGAATGTATTCGACGAAGAAGCGCTCAAGAAAATGAATGCCAACGGTATTCTCGCCGTTGGTTCCGGTTCCCATGAACATTCGTATTTAATCGTCCTCGAATACCGTGGTGGCAAGCGGGGAGAACCACCGTTATGTATCGTCGGGAAAGGTCTCTGCTTCGATAGCGGCGGGCTTTCGATTAAAGTCGGCGACGGCATGGTCGGTATGAAATTTGATATGAGCGGTGCCGCTGCTGTACTCGGTACAGTCAAGACTGCCGCCGCCTTAAAAATGCCGGTGAATGTTATCGGTGTTATTCCCGCCGTCATGAATATGCCGGATGGTAAAGCGTACCGCGTCGATGACATTCTTACCATGATGAATGGCAAGACCGTCGAAGTCGGGAATACTGACGCTGAAGGCCGTATTGTCCTTGCCGATGCTCTGCATTATGCCGTCTCGACCTACAAGCCACGCGGAGTAATCGACCTTGCAACACTGACCGGAGCAATGGTAATTACCCTCGGACACAATGCGACCGGTTTGTTTGCCAACGACGACGAACTTGCCCTCAAGGTGTGGGAAGCCGGCGAACGTTCCGGTGAGCGGGTATGGCGTCTTCCGATTTGGGACGAGTACCGCCGCCAGATTAAGAGTGAAGTTGCCGACATCAAGAATACCGGTGGCCGTGAAGCTGGTTCGATTACCGCCGCTCTGTTCCTCAAGGAATTTGTCGGCGATACCCCGTGGGTTCACCTCGATATCGCTGGTACAGCCAATGGCGTAAAAGACAAACCGTGTTATCCGAAAGACCTCGGAACCGGCGTTGGCGTTCGCTTATTGTACGAATTGCTGAAGCACTGGTCAGTATAAACCGGGATATCGTGTGATAAAAGTGAAGGCGTCCGTTAGTTAACGGACGCCTTTTTTGTAGAGAAAATATTCCAATAGAACGCTAATTTATTGCGAAACCTATTTTCATCGGTTACATTTTTGACTATATAAAACTATTTGCTTTCTCTGATATTTGCCATGAACCACCGCATTTAGTCCGTACATTGACAAAACCGTTATCCTTTAGGGAAGGAACATGAATCCGGTCATTCTGGTAGTGGACGACAGTCCGGTTAATCGCGAAGTTTGCCGCCGCAGCTTGCAGAAATCCTTTGAGATTGTCGAAGCGGAAAGCGGCGAAGAGGCGTTGCAGATTGCCGCGGAACGGCGTCCCAACCTGATTCTGCTGGATATTGTCATGGATGGTCTCGACGGTTTCGGCGTCTTGGAAAAATTGCAGTCAAATCCGGAGACCAAACAAATACCTGTCATGTTGTTGACGGCGAATGGTGAGATAGCCGATAAACAACGTGGCTTCCAATTAGGCGCTGACGATTACATTACCAAACCGTTCGACCGTCTTGAATTGTTGGCACGTGTCGAGGCGCGGCTTCGCAAAGTTGTCGAAGAAAATGTACGGATTGAACAGGCGCGCACAGATGCCCGCAGTAAAGCCGTTGCGCAACTCTTAATTACGATATCCCATCACATCAACAATGCACTGACCATTTTGCTTGGAAACGTTCAAATCGTGAATCCCGATGACCCCGAAAAAGTGCAGAAGATGATAGAAATCGTCCATCAGCAATCCGAACGTATCCGGATTGTGATGGAAGTTCTTTATAACACCGCCGAACAAATGGAATTGAAACCGGTCGATGGCGTCGGTCGCAAAGAATATTTCTTCGATATCAATGCGCAACTGAAAAAACGCATGGCACAACTGGAAGCTCCCGAGAAACCCGCCGATTGGGTTTAACGTTTTTCATGATACCCCTTTTCCTGCGCTGGTCTTTCGTTTCCTTTTCCTTCTTTGATCGCCTCAACCGCATCTCGGTTCTGCGAATCTTTTTGTTACTCCTTCTTCTCCAAACCGCACTTCATCTTCGTTACATGAACGATCCACCCAATGACTACCATCAATGGCGGCAGGTACACGGCTACGCCTTTGCGCGAAATTTCTCCGAAAATGGCATGAATGTTTTTTCACCGCAGGTGGATGACCGGGGAACCGGTGACGGAGTAAACGGTCTCGAATTTCCCTTGATGTATTACCTCACAGCGATTGGTTATCTTTTATTCGGTATCCATTGGTGGATTGCACGACTTGTTGCCTTATTGTTCAGCTTTTCCGCGCTGTGGTATTGTTTTCAGTGGGTGCAACAGCTCTTTCATCTCCGCAGTTACGGTTGGCTTGCCACAACGATGCTGTTATTCAATCCGCTGTTTGTTTATTACTCCGGTTTGCTGATGAGCGATGTTCCCATGCTCGCTGGAATACTTATGTCGCTCTATTATTGGGAGAAGTGGCGCGTCACTAAAAATCGTTTCCATCTGTTTTTATCCGTGTTCGGGTTATTTATTGCCGCGCTGTTGAAAATTTACGCGTTCTTCATACTGCTATATTTCGCATACACTCTTTGGCAAGACCGCAAACAAATCTGGTACGCAATCGCTCTAAATTTCATTTCAATCGTGCTCGTTTCGTGGTGGTACTTATACATCATCCATATTGATAACGTGAGTAGGCTACCTGATTTCCCCCTTCCACCACCTTTTCCCACCGACCCGCAACAACTGTTTCACATCCTGAAAAAAGTATTGCTCCAGTGGTTACCGGAGATGGTTGTTAGTTATCCGCAATTCATTTTACTTATTTTCGGGTTGATTGGTTTGGGAGAATTTCGCAAACAACATCGCATTCTCAATCCATTTTTTCTTTTATTCTCGATAGGTGCATTTGCACTTCTTGGCAAAACGCTCGAACGGCTCGAGTACCACGATTACTATTTTATACTTATTCTTCCAGTCGTATTGCTCGTTTTGTTAAGCGGTATGCAATGGCTGCGAACACGAATCGAATTAAAAAAATCAAGCGGTTGGTCAATCGTTTTTCTCTTACTGCTAATCACAATCCCTGTCGTCGGTTCTTACCGTGGTCTGTCGCGCTGTGAGACCGGGAGAGCATCACTCTCGCCCGATGTAATCTCTTTGGAGTCGGCAATCGAATCCACGATTCTTCCGAACGATTTAGTCGTGGTTGCGAGTGACCCCTCACCCTGTATTCTGCTTTATTTTGCTCACCGCAAAGGATGGTCCATCGAGGAAGATATCGGTAGAGACAAATTCGTCGACATGATAAAACACGGCGCAAAGTATCTCATCTCCAATTCACGCGCCTTAGATAACCGCACCGAAATTGCCTCGCATCTGACTCAAATCGGCGAGCGTGGAATTTTCCGAGTCTATTCGCTCCACTAACTTCCTGACGTATATTTGATAAAGAATTTCGCATGCGAGTGTTTATCGTGGTTCCGTTGTTTACTTATCCCGATGCGCTTCCGCCGGACAAGCCGGCGATGGTTGCCATTGCGGATAATTGGGAAGCTGATACCCTCAATGTCGATTTACTATCCGTCATTGCCCGTCTTCGCCTTCCTTCTGTTGCCGGAAACGATTTGGATGCCACCGTCGATATGACTGGTATCATCCACGACTCCGGCCCACTAAAATTGCACGACGAAAATCTCCGCATCGATTCCATAACCGGCACACCTGCAGTCGCA
>CAZPUW010000046.1:0-11993 GCA_964589795.1 uncultured bacterium | reverse complement strand
CACCGGTCACCGCAAGAATGTTTCTTATGTGCAGCGCATGGGCTCCCATCAACTCGGCTTGAGTAGCAAGGACATTGCGGTCACGGCAACTCATGTGCAGGATAATCTCCATCCCGACTTCATCGCGGATGATATGTGAAAGCGCCAACGGCGACATCCGGGCACGGGCAAGCGGGCTGTCGGCGACATTGATACAATCGACGCCACCGGCTTTGCACAAGCGAGCGCCTTGAACAAGTTTCTCACTGTTCACACCGCGTGGTGGATCGATTTCCACCGACACAAAGAATCTATCCGCCGTAATTCGGTCGATAAATTTCTCATGTACGACCGGAGTCGAATCGATATCCGGCTCACTGTCAATCGATGTAATCGTTATCGTGTCGTTCTGTTGTTCATGAGCGAGGGCTTTACCACCAACTTTATCAGCAATTGCCCGAATATGGTCGGGTGTCGTACCGCAACATCCGCCGATAAGCGCTACACCCATCGCACGGAAACGCTCGGCATACTCCGCCATATACCGAGGACTGGTTAGATAAACGTAGCGTCCTTCCACGATTTGGGGAAGCCCGGCATTCGGTTGACAAGAGAACCGTAAACCACCGACACGAACCATCCGCTCCATAACTTCCAACAGCACTTGCGGCCCCATCGAGCAATTCGCACCGACACCATCCGCACCGGCATCACGTAATACACGGGCAACTTCTTCCGGCTTATCGCCAACAAGTGTTTTGCCTTCTTCAGTGAATGTCATCTGCACCCAGATTGGAGTGCCTGAATCGTGAACGGCAAGTTTTGCACCTTCCAGCGCGACAACAGCTTCTTTAAGGGTAGTAAAAGTTTCAAGGAGCAAAAGATCGACACCACCGTCGATAAGCGCAGTAGCCTGTTCGCGGAAAACTTCACGGGCGGAGTCAATTGAAATTTTTCCTATCGGTGTCAACGGTTTGCCGAGCGACGACATTGAACCGGCGACGAAGTTTTCTTCACCTGCTGCCCACCGGGCGATTTGCGCACCACGATGATTTATCTCGGAAACTTTATCACCGAGACCAAACGCATTTAATCGAATCCGGTTCGCACCGAATGTGTTGGTTTCGATTAGTTCAGCGCCTACTGCAAGGTAACTGCGATGCAAACGCTCGACCCTAACCGGATCGGTAAGGTTGAGACTGTCATAGCAGCGGTGAAAAGGTATCCCTTCCGCATAAAACTGTGTTCCTAACGCCCCATCAGCGATTACAACGCGGCTATCTATAGTTTCAAGAAAACGGTTCATGTAGTCCTTATTCCGGTAACGGATGGAAATAAAATAGTAAGATACAATACGATACGAAAGAAAGATGTGGAGAAAACAATAAGTAAATTGATATTTATTCTTAATTTCGGTTAACTTTCGAACAATTTCTTCTTTTTCAATCTTTCGATACCCCAAATAGCATGACTTCGAACAAGTTCGGAGGTATCGCGGCACATTTCATTCAGAGCGGACACCGCATCGCCACTTCCCCAATTTGTCAAAGCGACGGCTACACTGCGAAGAAAAGCATCACGGCCGGGGCGTAATATGGGGGTGTCGGCATACATCTCACGGAACTCAGCTTGAGTTAATGAGTAGAGTTCAAGCAACGGAGGGGAAAACCTACGATAATCTGCTTTTAGAATAGATTGAGAAGATTCTGAGAAGCGGTTCCATGGACAGCAAGTCTGACAATCATCACAGCCAAAAATCCAATTTTTCATCAAGGGGCGTAACTCTTCGCTTATCTCGCCCCGATACTCGATGGTCAAATAACTAATACACCTCCGGGAATCGATTTGGTAAGGGGCTACAATTGCACTGGTTGGACATTCGCTCAGACAACGGATGCACGTTCCGCATTTCGATTCAGGCAATTTAACGGGTATATCCGTTAAATCAGCAGTTGTAATCAGTTCACCGAGCAAGAAGTATGAGCCGTGTTTGGGATGAATGAGACAGGAGTTTTTACCAATAAAGCCCAGACCGGAATTTGCTGCTATTTCACGTTCGAGGAGAGCACCAGTATCGACATAGGCGCGAGATTTAGAACCCGTTCTCTCATCGAGCAAGCGACCTAACTCCTCTAATCGGGGAGTTAAGACGTCATGATAATCTTTCCCATGCGCATACATAGCGATTTGCCCGCGGGCGGGGTCGGTACGAATTTCCGGGGTTGGCTCTTCAATGAAATAATTCAATGCAACAGATATGTAAGAACAAGCACCGGGGAGGATTTGCTGCGGGTTCTTCCGCCGTTCTTTGCCTCGCGGCAAATAACTCATGGAACCGTGATAGCCATTGATGAGCCAATCATCGAAATGGTTGTAAGTAAGTGGAGGCGATACAACCTTGGAAAAGCCGACGGCATCGAATCCAAGCGTAGTCGCTCGTTCTGTTATCCATTCTCGGATTGTAGCGGAATCAGTCACGGAATTTGGGTTCGGGAAATGGAGGGCGGAAGCCGCTTGATTTCCTTTTCTTGCAGGGCTTGGAGCGCAAGATCAAGCGCGTCGTTTAGCAATACAGCACTCTCTTCATCGCGAGTCGTCAATGTGTTCAATATCCGTTCTCGTAATTCGCGAACAAAGCGGGCTTCGATAGTCGCTCCCGAACTGAGTTGCTCCCAATCCCATTCGGGAACTGTGGCATCAATCCACTCATGCGCGAAACACAAATTCGATAACATTTCTGGCGCCGGGAAACCGCGCCGTTGCGAAAGTGCTCTACCGGTAACGGTTATCGTGACAAAATCATTTGCCATTACTTTTTTTGCCGTGAATGCACGTTTGACCGATTCAAGAAGTGCCGTGTTGGTTGGCTCATCCGGGATCGAAATGGATAACATCCGTGCCGGGTCAATTTTCATTCTTACATACGAGTCGGTAGTTACGCCGCCCGGTTCGATGTCGCACAAAATTATTCCGTCGGATTTTCCTTTATCCGATTTTCGGATGATAGCCAAGCAACCGGAATACCCGGCAATGATTTTACCTTCAGAATTTCGGTAGTCACGACCACTATGATAATGCCCGAAAGCGGCATAGTCGTAGCCCGCGGCGACAATCTCCGCCTCGGTAACGGGTGCAGTAGAAACCTGACCTTCGATTGGTTCACCGACACTGGCATGTAAACAGAGTAACTCGACCGGTTTGGTGGGACGAGGCGGTAAGTCAGCGAAAGGAGAATCGTGCTTTACCGCTTGTGAAACAAAAGAGCGCGAGGTAACCGCAAATTTTTCAAATTCGAATCGCTGCCACTTACTCTC
The DNA here is from genome assembly GCA_964589795.1 of uncultured bacterium. GTDB lineage: Bacteria > Electryoneota > JAOADG01 > JAOADG01 > JAOADG01. The sequence goes on along the minus strand of CAZPUW010000046.1, from coordinate 8,700 downwards.
CGCGATATAAATATTCGATGAAGTGGATTCTGCGTTATGTAGCTGTAAGCGGCGTCGGTATTGGGAAAGGGCATCAAGGGGGTCGTGGTTTCCGGCGGCGATGATCACAGGAATCGGGGCAAATGCGCGGATTGCGGTCATTGTCCGGTCGACATCGGAATTGGACACATCCTCATTTTGAAAAAGGTCGCCGGGCAGTAAGACTACGTCAACCGAACAATCGTGGGCAAGTTGGGGAAGCGATTCTACATAACTTAATAAGAGTTCTTTTCGTTGTTGCGCCCGTTCCGGTATAGCCATCGACGGTAAGCCGCCGACATGCCAGTCCGAAGTTTGGAGAACACGCACGACACCGGGAGTTGGTGGTTGCAAGAATTTTTCGGGTATGGTGTCTCGACTTATCATGCAGTCACCTGCAACCATGAAATTTTTTCATTCTGTTTCGATTTCCATTCGCGATGACGCGATTCGTGGCAAGTCAAAACAATTACCTGCCGGTTTTCCGCAACTTGCTTTAGTACATCCATACCCGCAGTAAACCTGATGTCATCGGCTTGTGCGAATGGCTCGTCACACACCAGTGGTAGTAAAGAGTCTTTGCTGAGAAAATCGGTTACCGCTAACCGAACCGCAAGGTAAATCTGGTCGCGTGCTCCAACCGATAGTGATTCAATGTCTTTCTCAGTCATCAACCTACCATCGCGCAACCTTACTGACACCGATAAATCCTGTGCGAAAGCAATAAACGCAACCGACCCGCCAAAGTGCTCGACAAAAGCCGTAGCCGTTTGATCGAGATGACCCGCCCATTCGCGATGTGTCTCGTCGGATAAGCGCGTCAATTCGCTTATTGCCAAATTTGCCGCCCGCTCGAAGTGTAACGTATTCGATAGCGCTTGTTCCATTTCCGTGCGATTACGGCGAAGCGCACCAACCTCACTCCAGCGGTTCTGGAAATCGAATAATCGCATCTCGAGTAGGTGCAATTCTCCACTTAGATTCTTGCGTTCACTTTCCACTTGAATTAGTAATTGATCGGATTCTTTCCCTTTAAATTCATCGGGTAGGTCAGCTTTATCCCCGGTTTGCAATCTACCACGCAACTCTTTCATGCGGTTATGTTTCGCCAAGAGGGTCGCGGCATCCAAACGCTGGGCGGCAAGGGCAGGCATTGTTTCCGATTTTAATTTATTCCATTGTTTGCGGCGTTCCGCAGCCATTCGATACCACACAATACTTTCTTCCAAAGGAAGCGATTCCGGTACACCGGCGGAGCGATAGAGATTGCTTAATTCCCGCTCTAAGCTTTCAAGTTCGTGAACAACTTGTTCCCGCTCGGATTCCTTAACGATGCGTTCCTGCCGTTTTTCCTCTAACTCAGCTTGCATCCGCAATGCGCCTTCAATTTCCTGTAACCGTTGCTCGATTGCAGAAACTGATACTGTTTCATTGTCTAACGGCCGAAAGATTTCTTCACTAATCCGAATGACTTCACGCAACAGGTTTGTACGTTGCGCTTCCAACTCCCATTTCCTCAAATTCTTCTCACGCCACTCGTGAAACGGTTCCAGCGCGGTTCGGTGTTGTTGAACTGCCTCGAACAAATCTTTATTGCCAACCACACCGACTTGCGAACCTATCGTTTCTAACCGCTGATTTAGCTCAGCATATTCGGTGTCAAACGTAACAATTTGCGCCTCAAAGTCGGTTATTCGCGACTGTATTAGGGTAATCCGTGCGGCATATTGAATGGGGCTCTTGGGAATACGCAATAACGCAATAAACATAGCAAGTACACCGAGTAGTGCGACAACCGAACCAATCCATCCAAATGAATGAAAGAAGTAACTAAATGCAATCGAAGAGAGTAAAAAGACCGACAGTATCAACAGCAATTTCGTTTTCTTCTTTTCAACAACATCCCGCTCGGTCTCTATCTCGGCGATTTCCGTCTTCAGTTCGTTGATCTGAGTTTGATTGTGGCGTTTGCGTTCAAGGTAAAGGGTGGCCTGACGGGGTGTGGAAAGAACTATCGCCTCATCTTCCGGCGATAATTTCGACCAAGTATCCGCTGTGCGTTCTAACAAGATTGGGTCGACGTTCAGCACTTTGAGCTTTTGAACGGCTTGATCCAACACTACACCGTTAGCGGCTATTTCGCGCTCATATTCGGCGATACGGTTACGAAGGTCGCGAAGGTGATCACGAATTCCCGGTGTAACTACATCTGCGTGTTTTGCAATCAGGTTTTCCCGTCGCTTCTGCTCCTCTGTGCGCAATGATTGCAAAACTAAATCTACTTTTTCCCGCAACTCTTTTTGTTTCATTTGGCGGTTAGTGTAGCGCTCCTGAATCGCTTCCGCTAAATCGAGTGGTATCCGGGAGTAGGGTTCGAGATTGGTAATTTTGATGTTGCACTCTTCCCAATCGCGTTCGACTTTATCGCTCTTTGCTATCTCCTGTTCCAACCGCTCATACTCGGTCTGGGTCTGCATTACCATCGCATTCGATTGCAGGGAATCCAAAACCCGCAAACGTTCCCGTATTGCGGATTCACGTTGCAACATACCGATGCAGGTTTCCCGTTCGGATTCACGTTCGGTTATCGCCTGTGCTATTCGCTCAATTTCGGAACGAAGGCGGGTGATTTCATTTTCGATTTTTGCCGCTTTCGTGAGTTTCGGGAAGGGATAGGTTGTAAGGGATTTATTCAGGATGTCGATTGCATGGGCAACGGTGATATCGGACGTAGAGGATGTCGCGATGCGTTGTACGGTACTGGTTAGCGATTTGCGGTCGGCATCGAGTGCCACTTCCGCTTGCCGGAGAAACATCGTTTGCAATGCTTCCTGAAACGTCAAGCCAGTGATTCGTTCGCCGATTTCATCGCGTCGCCCGGGGAAAAAGCGGTCGGTTACATCCTCTTTGGTATCAAAATCGATAATTTTTGTTTTCGGTTCATCGCCAAATTCGCGAAAAATACGATAAGTAATGTTGTTGGATTCGCAGATTAAGGAGCAACGGAAGGGTTTGCCATCCCATGGGAGGTATCGGTTGATTAAATTATATTCATCGCGAAATTTATTACCGAGTGGGGCGCCATACAGCGTAAAAAAGAGCGCATTCGCTACTGAAGATTTACCGGCTTCGTTTCGGTCAACGAACAGCGCAAGGCGGTCGCGCGGGAAATCAATCGTTCCCGTTACGCCACCGAAGCCATCGATATCGAGCCGGAGGAAGCGCATATATTTTACGGTAACTTAAAACAATTCGTTAAAATGCGACCGACCAAGTCAGGACGTGGGTATCATTGGGTGCAATCGCTTCCATGACATAGGCATAATCCAATCGCGCGGGTTGACCGGCAATCGGCCAATGGAATCCCAAACCAAACGTCGGCGACGAGCCATCCATCCCCACGCGGAATGCAAAGCCAATCGGTTCATCGGGACGAATCCGGTACTCGGAACCGGCACGTAATTTTTGCTGGCCGGTCGAAACTTCGGCATCCAATGTCGCCGTCAATGCTTCTTTATTGTAAGCAAGTCCGACACGTGTCTGAACCGGAAACATATCGGTTTTAGTGGTTCCTTCCGACCAATAACCATCGGTATTCCATGTATATTTTCCACCGAGGTCCTTGACGACGATTCCAGCTGTTAAATCATAGGGTAGCACTACGCGACCACCAAAATCAAAACCAATTCCGGTGCCCTTTATCGCACTACCGTCATCTTTTATTTTCGGAAAGAGCCCATAGAATACTTTAAAATTCAGACCAATGGACACTTTCTTGGGGACCGGTGAAATCGCAAACCCAAGCGCAAACGCATTATCGTAGTAGCTAAGCGATTTCAGTTGATTGCCGTCAAAATCGCGGCTATCGATATTATCGACACCGGCGTTTATCCATGAAAGCGACACTCCCGCATCACCTTTGAGGGGAGAAACAAGCGCGAGATGAGTGAAACGGCGATCCAACGCGAGTCGGTGCATCGTTATACCAGCGTACTTCATGTCGAGTGCGGGAAGGAAAGCCGGATTATCATAGGCAGTACTATATCCATCGGCAATTGCCGTTCCCGCGTCACCCATCGCTTTGACACGACCGGAAACACCAAGCCGCTCGAAACTACCCGCCATCATTCCCGCATTATCCTGTGCAAACGATAATGAATAGAGAATGATTATCAATAAAGCGCTAAAGAGTTGTTTGCGCATTATACCTCATTAACAGTTTTGTGTACGCATGATAGAGTAAGAATAAAATTTAGTCAAGAATTGCAATCTTGCCCCACGCATCGCCGCCGGGTTTTTCCACATGGTAGAAGTATACCCCATTTGCCATGACCGACCCGCCAAATCTGCCATCCCACAATTCGTAATTGTCACCGGAGGGCCGCGATACATTTTTTACAATCGTGCCGGCTTTTTCCATTGCAAAATTATATACGGTGATGGTTACCGTACCCGCAGACGGCAAATAGTATTGGATTCGGACGGCATTGTACCGTTGCGGGCTGTATGGATTCGGATACGCATAGGTTTTTGGTTGACCGCGCACTGTGTCTGAAATAAACACTCGACCTATCCACCAAGTATAGCCCAAATCCCTTGTGACTGCCCATCCATCGGGACCACCTGCTGTGAGCCGATTAAATCCGGCGGCAACGCTGTACAATTCCGCATCGACAAAACGGTTAATATTTCGGGCATCACGAATCGTTGGGAAGAGACCCCATGTTGTTCCGAAGTCTGATGATTTCCACAACCCGCTTGTCCCTGCGACATACACAACAGAATCATCGGAGGTAATGTTATGGGCTTTTTCGTCAAGCAACGTCCGATGCCAAGTGATACCGGCATTATCAGACCAACAAACTCCATTCCGTTCGTTCGGGTCTTCCGCTTGCCATGTGGCAGCCCAAATTACCGTTCTCCCTGAACGTGTGTGTTGCATGTGAAGCGCAACGACAAAGTTACCCGAGATCGTCAAAGTATCGCTTGCGGAAGCATGATAATTTATCCAAGTAGCGCCATCGTCGGAAGAAAGGTTTAAACCACCGGCAGTACCTACCCAAATCGTCGAGTCATTTGCCGCGACTACCGAAAAGGCACGATGATTCAAGTATGTCAATGGCGAGAACGGATTAGCATCAGGTGGCCGTACCCGCCAAGTCGAATCTGAAAAAGTATATTTTCGCAAGCCACCGCCAAAGTCGGCTGCCCACACCGCGCGGTTCGTCACTGCGAGATCGTATGTGACATTTTGAATAATCGTAGTCGTGGGGTGATATGAAGTTGTATCACGGCTATCTACCGGTTGATGCATCCATATCCAGTTGTCGCCGTTGTCAGTAGAATAACCGATACCACCACCGGCTGGGTATGACTCACCACCAATCGTAGTATCGAATGCGGTGGCTGCCCACACTGTAAAATGCGCAGGTGCGATTGCGCTAACACCACCTTCACCAATTTGAGTACCGGAGACGGCGTTTATCCAACTACTATCGGACGGCCGCCAGAAATTAATTCCATTTCCGGTAGCCAACCAGAATCCACTTCTCAGGGAATCGGTTTGAATGTCGATAATTGAATTCGACAACAAACTGCCACCACCGGAACCATTGCTTTGTATTCGCGCATAGTGAGTATCATCTCGTAAACGGTATGTTTGCGGTGTCCTCGCCCAACCAATTACGAAGCACGAAAACAGTATCACAGTGAGAATAACGGTTCGCATACTGCCTTACCTCGCAAAGGGATTGGAATAACGACGTGTTGCTATATCGCTCGAGTTTCGTATTCGTTCGATAGAATCAGTCGAACCGGGTTGATGGATAAAAAATGTAAATGTGGTATCGGTACTCGCATTGCCCCCTTTATCGAATGCCGTGAATGTTATGTGATAAGTATCGTGCGGAGGACGAACATAGTGAGAAAACGTCGGGCGGTTCGTCGAGTCCAATTTAAATCCTACATAAAATATTCCATCCCCCACGACCGGGTCTTCGGGACCCCCTTCAAGGAATGTGTGTGAATAGATGACGGTATCGCCTCTTGAATTTCGCCGTAGTGAAACATTGGCGGATTTCACATCAAACGAGGATTGAGGATCGTCTGCGACCACCCTAAATACGAACAGTACGGAGTCTACCCGTGCGGAAGTCGAGTCGAATAAAATAGTTGTCGGGTTTGCAAGAACACTATCCGTATATGCAACACCACCAACATACCGGGCGGCGGAAAGCGAAATCGTATCGACACTGGGAGGACGATTAACGAGGTAAACGCTTCTTGATAGATTCGATGTTGCACCGAAAACGTCCGTTGCGGTTATAATAAAATTGTAATTCCCGGTTGAATCCCGCGGTAGGGTGGAAGGAAATGAGTAGGGCATAACCAATCGCCAGTGCTGATTTCCACCGACGGCAGTTAACGGGTAATTTTGCAATTCGACATTTAGCATTGTACGAACCGATGCCTGAACACTAGTGATGCCGTTAGAAATTCCAGTATCGGGGTCGATAACGCTCACTTCGAGCAGAGAATCTTCACCACTTTGTAAAGTATCGGGCGCCACTAATCCCGAGAGGATAGGCGGTTGGTTATTTACTACCCGCCAATGGGTATCGATTGTCCAAGTCATTGCATTCTGTTTAGCTATATAATGAACAGCATATAAACCGGCTGGTGCAAAACCAGCTTGCAATCGCCTTGACCAGATATGGTCACCGGGAATCAAATCGCCGGAATTGGAAAGCAACCACGAATGATTCGTCGAAAGCGTTAAATTTCCACCATCATCCGCTAATAGAATCATATAAGTGGAATCGGCATGAAGTTCCAACCACAACGAATCTGGGTTACTGTCCCCATTAACCTGCACCTGAATAGTATGAAATGTAGAATCGGATACGACCCACACCGAATCGCTCGATGCGAGTGAAATTGAAGTAATCGGACTTGTACCACTCAATTCTTCAATGGAATCGGTTTGCTTCACACACCCCATCACCACTAGCAGAAGCAAGGTTAGTACGAGGTAAAGTAACTTGACCAAGTAAATTTTCCTCCGGGAAACGGCTTCTGTGTCGAAGCAACCCTTGGTTTATTTCACTATATCCGGGTAACGTTTCATTATTAACGCAGTAATATAGTATAAAGTTCGGCATCAGCCATAATATCCGCACTATTCATTACAACAGGACAAATTTACTGAAAATAAGATTTGTCCATACACGGCAATAAAAAAGGCGGGATTTTCATCCCGCCTTTTGAATAGAAAGTACCGTTAGTTACGGTTTTGGAATGGTTGTAACCGTGACCACACTTCATTCATCGGTGTACCCTTCGGGATTGTTCGGATGACACGATCAAACGTCGAAGAATTGCCAACCCACGACCGTACTTGATAATTCATCGACGGGCTGAATAATACGACACCGGGATGCGTTGCGAAGGTATCCGTCAACGTATAAGTGAGGTAGTAGAAGTTATTCGCATTGTACGGACTTGATGCGTTGAAGAACACGAGGTAGCGGTCAACCGATACGTCGTAGCCATGTATTGACTGCGTTACGGGGTTCCACTGGATTGTGGCATTATTGGCATTGGTTGTCACCGCAACTCCGGTGGGAGACGCCGGTGTCGTTTTACCAAGACCGGAAACGTTTACAGTGTACGTATTCGTTCCGATTCCGTTCGGTGCCGTGAATTGCAGTGTGGAAGACCTGAGACCTGCACCTTGCGGTGTAAAACTCAGGGTTGCACTGGCAATTCCATTCGCCGGAACCGTCGAGTCACCCGGAAGCGAAAATGAAAATTCATTATTGTTACCACTGGCTCGCACCGGGACTAACGCAACATTACCGGTGTTTTGGAGGGTAAATGACAAGAATCTCGATTCGCCTGCTTCAGTTGTATCGAACACAACATTTGTCGTAGGCAACCGGAAATATGAACCGGTACCGCTTCCCGTCAAATAAAACCACGTAGACGTGTACGGTGCATTGTAACCGACACGAAGTGTATCATACTGAGTCGAAATCGTATCCGGTGTAAATGTGATTGAGAACCGGATGGTATCAGTTCCGGTCGCGGACGAATCGGCGTTCAACATGGTAATATGGAATCTCGAATTACTATGCGACCAAGAGGTTGCTTTAATGAATAACTGGCTTCGGCTTGCCGTCGCAGTCGTTTGTGCCGCGGAAGTCGTTCCAATTGGAATGTTCGTAAACGACATATTAATTGGGGCATGATACGGGCCGGGATTTGCCTGAATGGTAAAGTTAGCCGGTGAAGTTGCATTGAACCACGGATAATTTACGCTGGTTATTCTTATACGAGCGGTTGTCGTAACCGGAGCGGAATAGTTCCAGATGTAACGCGATGCAGATACGTTAGGTGTTGCGATAAGCTCCCAAGTGCCATTCGGATAACTTCGATTCAGTTCTATTCTTAGCGTTCCCGGAAGGTTCGCAAACGTCCACTTGATTGTATCATTATTCAACACGTAGAAAGTTTCACCACCTACCGGTTTTGTAAGTGCGAGTGCCCGCGATGAAATCGTGAAGTTCGCATTGCTGGTATCATTTGCGACCGGATACGACATACTGCGGATACGAATTCGAGCCGTCGCCCCGGTTGTATTCGGTCCTACTACCGGATATGAGAAGGTTCCGGCAGTTGCGG
>CAZPUW010000045.1:0-12005 GCA_964589795.1 uncultured bacterium | reverse complement strand
CGACAAAGTGTACGAGTCTGCGACGAAGTACGACAGTTTGTAGTAAAACCAGTCGTGGGAAATGATAAAAGGACAAATTGTAACGTGAAATCGAAAAAGAGCGCCGTTTGTACTAAGGATCAACCGAATGAATATCAATCTTGTTGATGAATTAAATCGCTTGCAAGCAAAGTTCGATCAATTCGATACGGATGGCTCGTGGATTTTGGCAGAGTTCCCGGGTGGAGATGCGCTTGATCTCGATATCGGTTGCTTTTACAAGGTATTGAAAATCATGCCGGGATACGACACTGCCGGTAACCTGATTGAGACCGACTTCTGGTTGTTGTTCTGTATGAGTGGGTACGAAGACGATACCCATCATGCGCACGTAAAGAAGATACTCAATATAGCGGACACGGAATTCGGTGTTGATCTAACGACTGCCGATGGGGAAATTCTCCATATCGAACGCATCTGTCCGGCAGTGGATCGTTCGCATGACGAGCGTTGGCAACAGTTTGAATCACTGGTAAAGGCGAATCCGCAACGGTACGAAGCACTGCATGCCGCTTATATCGAGGATGGATTACGCAGAACGGAGGAGTCATGAAAGTACGCTATATGATTGACGCGCTATTGGTCGACGACGCTTCCGGTTCGCTTACTTGGAAACCGGTCGGGGTCTGGGCGGTGGAAGTTGATGCGTCAACCATTGCGTTCGAGTGGAAGTATTTACCTGGCAATCCCGAACGCGAAGCGGAGGCAGACCGGATTGCTACCGCACTGGTCGAAAGCGGAGTCGACCGGCTACCGGACGATTTTCTCGAATACCACAAGGATGCATACAACTCTTACACCGGACAATTCTACGGTCCGTTTGATGGTGAGTATGCCAATCTTCCTGCATGTTGCGACGAAGTAATAGCGAAGATTTCGAGTGGTGAAATATGATTACTTTATTGAAACTGTTATACGAAGTACTCAATCAACCATTTTTCGGTAAGATTACAATTTTCGTAAACAACGGACGAATAGCATCCATCGAAAAACAGGAGACTGTCCAAGTGAAGGAGGGGGGAAACCCTGCGAACATCTTAACGATTATCGATCCCAACTCGTCGCTTTACAAGGAACTGGTTAACAATCAATGCAACCACACCGAACCATGAGCGGATCGCGAACACTGTAATTTTGTTCGCATTGTCATCAGTAAGTATTCATATCGTCCTACTTGACAGAGAGATATTGCTCAAGTAAATTAATGTAAATCATTCGCCCCGTAAGGGGAAAGCGCTGGTAGCGGGAAACCCCCAACCCGGCATCATACTTCTGAGGAAGAGGTATGGTGCCGGGTTTTTCGTTTTAGGTAATTTATGCATCTGGATTCGCAAATTCGTTATCTGCTTCAGACTCACGCCGAGTCTTTCTTAGCCGCACCGGACAAGGGTGAGCAGGTTTCGTATGTCACGAATTACATCGGCTCGAAGCAGAAACTTGTCGAATGGATTTGGGCACACACCCCCCACGGTGTACAGAGTGTACTGGATGCTTTCAGTGGAAGCGCCGTAGTCGGTTATATGTATAAGCGGCAAGGCTTACGGGTTGTGGCAAACGACCGTCTGAAGTATGCCTATCACATCGCAAAAGCGATCATTGAAAACAACGACACGACACTTTCCGATGGCGATATCGAATCGTTGTTGGCGAATAATCCGAAAGCGGGAACCTTTGTCCAGGACAACTTCAAGGGATTGTTCTTCGCCAAGGATGTCCATGCCGCGATTGACAATATTCGAACCAACATCGATTCACTGCGGGGTTACAAAAAAGACATCGCATTGTTTGCACTGGCGAAAGCATGTATCAGTGGAAAAGGTGGATTCGGACATTTCCAGTCGTCGGTGCGGTACGGAAAATTTGAAGATACACTTGCCGAGTTCACGCAACGATTCCGGGACAACTGCGCAACAATCAACGGTCTGGTGTATGACAACGGCAAAGAGAATCGTGCTGAAAATTCTACGATTGATGAGTTGCTTCCAGGTGTGCGGGTCGACCTCGCTTATTTCGATCCACCGTATGCTACCGAGTTCTCGACGACCAATTACGAGAGTTATTACCACTTCGTCGAAGGATTGATGACGTACTGGAAGGGTCTGACGATCAATGACGACAGTGCGACTCATAAGTTTGTCGAAACCGCAGAGCAGACCGTTACGCAGGCAACTGCGGAAACATTTTTTGAAACGTTTCTGAGAGGTGCTGCCAGTATTGGTTGTTGGATCATCTCGTACCGCGATCACGCCTATCCGAATGAAGCGAAAATTAAATCGCTGATCGCGGAGAGTAAAAAAGTATCACGGATGTTCTCGAAGGATCATAGCTATCAACTGGCGGGGAACGACCGCCGTGGCGATGCATCGCAGGCAAAGGAACACATTTTTGTCTGCGGTCCAACGGAAACCGCAATCCGCTCCGAAGCCGACTGGGAGGAAGAGGAACAACTACTTTCCCAGAGTAGCGTATTTTTCACGATAGCCGACGTACACGCCGAAGCTAAGGAAGACACCACCCGGGTTACCGCTTATATGGGCAGTAAGGTGGCGATGCTCGATTGGATTTGGAAGAATACACCGGACAATGTCACATCGGTACTCGACCTCTTTAGTGGTGGTGCCAATGTCGGATACTTCTATAAACAGAAAGGATTGCGGGTCGTTGCGAACGATCTATTGAAGTATCCGTTCCATATCGCCAAGGCAGTGATCGAGAATTCGTCGGTTACGCTAAGCGATGACGATATCGACGCTTTGATGGCGGATAATGCGAAGGCGGGCGACTTCATTGTCAAGAATTTCCACGGTTATTACTACACCGAACCAATCCTGCAATTCCTCGACAATACCTATGCGAACATCCAAGCGCTATCCGGTTACAAGAAGAATTTAGCACTATTCGCGGTGGGACGCGCCTGTTTGATTCGTGCCTGCTTCGGACAATTCAGCCGTTCGAAAAAGAGTCTCACCGACTCGGTGTATCGCGATGGTATTTCCGAACGGTATCGTAATTCTCATCTCGGCAATATTCCCATCTCCGAATTCAAAGACCTCTTTGTGAAGTGCCTGCATGATGCCAATGCGCTGGTATTCGACAATGGGCAGGATTGCAAAGCATACAACCAGCAAGCATTGACAATGCTGGCGAAGCAGAAAGTCGATCTGGTCTATGCCGACCCACCTTATATCACGCAATTCGGATACAATGATTATGCGAATAACCTCCACTTTGTGGAAGGATTGATGACGTATTGGGACGGAATTACGCTCCACGACAACGACCGGCGCGATTTCGATTCTCCCACCAAATACGACCGCGAGAGTATCGGTGTACTCATTTCCGGTTTTATCGATGGCACCGCACAGATCGGCGCGCAACTAATGATGAGTTACCGTGACAAAGCATTTCCGACGGCGGCGGAATTGAAAGAAATGCTCAATGCCAAATTCAATGCAGTCGACTTCAAACGTAAGAGTGTCGCCTATAACATCGTCCGCACCGAAGAGGATGCCGACTCCGGACGTTTCGCACAGGAGTATCTGTTGATTGCCAATTCCCCGAAAGCGCTGAAAGCGGCTGCGGATAATCCTAAAGCATTGTGTCATGCGACTCTGCAAGCAGAAATAAAAATGATAGCGGAAGCGCAGGCACCAGCAGGCGATCCAGTTTTCACTTTTATTCTGACACACACCGGCACGAATCTCAACGGCGACAATTTCACCCGCGAAGAGCTAATTAAAGCGGCACCCACCGCAATCAACCGCAAAGTCGATCTCAAGCATTCGCAGGACCTTACCGACATTGTCGGCGGCATTACCGATTCGCAGTGGAAAGAAGAAGAGGGTGGCTTGGTCGAATGTACCGGCAAACTTTTCGTCTCCGATAATCCCAATGCGCAGCTCGCCTATCGGCTCATCAAGGAAGGGATTGTGCGGCAGGTATCGATGGAGTGCCAGTACGATACCGGTGAATGTTCGATCTGCCATAAGAGTTTCTCATCGAAAGCGGACTATTGCATTCACCTGCGCAAATACAAAGCGGGCGAATACCAAGGCAAACCGGTGTATGAGATTTTGCATGGGGTGGTGTTCACCGGTGTCGGTCTGCTGGCAGATAAAGGGGCAGACGAGCGGGCGGTAATCCGTTCGATTGCAAAGACAGGAGACAAAATGAAAAGTGTAGCACTCAGTTTTTCCGAATACTTCATCCAGCAACAGCGGAGCATGACGCTGTTGGATTTAGTAAGCGGATTACAGAGTTATTTGAACGATCTGTTGAATAAGGTCAAAGGTGAAGAGTTAACCAACGAAGAGGCGCTCGCGCTAATGCAGAATGGTGTCGAACAATTCCGCGCTTCGTTGGAGACGCTTTTCCAGAATCCAACCAATTTACCCACTGTGGAGGCAAAAAAAGTGAGTGGACAAAAACCCCCGGAGACTCCTCCGGCAAGCGAAGCGGCACCCAATAGCGATCAACTGAAGGCGCTGCAGCAGGAGAATGGCGATTTGAAAAAGCAAGTCGACGATCTGACGAAACAACTCGACACGCTGAAGAAGACCATCTCGCAAGATAAGGCGAAAGCGAAAGCGACCGAACTCGTACAGCGACTCGAGCAAAAGGGACGGAAATTCGAGAATGATGCCGACCGCGAAACGGAGATTGCACGATTGGCGGCATTGTCCGAAGATGCGCTGGCGGCGGTGGAGAGCAGCATCGCTACGATCCCCGACCTATCGGCACAGGCGAACCATCAACCGGTACTGAAAACCGATGCGGGTGCTAAACCGGTGAATGTCCCGGACACTCCGCCTGGCGATACGCTCGGCACGGAATTAAAGGAAGGTTTCATGGCGGTCTATCAACAGACGCACGGAGCCGTAGCAACCAAATAACCGAAAGGAATTTTCTTTCATGGCAACTTATCTCAATGCCCTCCTGCCGGGGATTGCCTATGGCAATGGTGAACTGCAGGGTCCGGGCGATCCCGGACAAATTGTAAAACTAACCGGCAACGATGTGTTTGCGCTGGTGAGTGAATCGACGGATGTGCCAATCGGCATCATCGGTCGTACCAACCGCACCAAGACGTCGCCGACACCGGGACCGAACGACAAAATCATGGCGGTGATCTATATCGGCGACGGGATTTACGAGACCGATAACGTCTCCGGTACGATCAATGCCGGTGATGCGCTCACCGTCGACGCGAGTACCGGCAAACTCAAAACGGCAGGGTCCGGCAACAAGATTGTTGCGCGCGCACTCTCGGCATCCGACGGTCTGGTGAAGTTTCTCTGGACGAATCACGGGACGAATGCTCCCACGGTACAAGGATAAAAAATCATGAATACAGTAGATGTAAACTCCCGCGAATTCATGGAGAAAATGGGTCGCTTGATGACTAAATCGCTGGAAAGTCCGGAAGGTATGAAAGCGATGGCGGATGCGATTGCCCCGCCGATTGAGATGGAACTCAACCGGAAAATTATCACTCCGCTCCTATTAACCGAACACCCGTTACCGCCCGGACAACCGGCGAAGTACCAGAAGGTGTATGGCGTGAAAGCATACTGGATCGCCACCGGCGGTCAAGTCGTCGCCAGTGAAATCGCGGACAACGACGAAGTCGAGTTTCCGGTGGACCGGATTCCCGCCAATCCGATGGTCGATGTCTCGGCGCTCAAAAGCGGTAACGTCGGTACGCTCACCGATCATCAGAACAAAGCTGCCGACGCGATTCGCAAGGAAGTCGATAAGCGGACAATGGCGTTGCTCTCTGCAGCCGTGCCGCAATCCAACATCGTGACGATTACGAGCGGTGGTAAGCTCACCGAAACGGCATTCTATCAGGCGATTGCCAAGGTGGAAGACCTCGAGCTGAATCCGCTGTACGTCGTGATGCGTGGTGCACGGATGGCAGACCTCAAGAGCTGGTCGAATCTCGATCCGCAGAGCAACCGCGAGTTGTTCGAGAAAGGGGTCGTCAAGTCGTGGGGTGGTGCCGGTCTCATCAATACCGCCGCCGCATCGCTATCGGAAGTCATTCTGGTGCCCGATACCGAGGTTGGCAAGTATGCGATTCGCACTTCCATCACCGCCGAGCCATACAAGGATGTGCAAAAGTTCAAAGTCGGTTGGGTGGTCTGGCTCGAGTGCGCCATCGGTGTGACCCGCCCCGATCTGTTGTTCAAAATCGTCATCAACGGTTAACGCGATGGCGACCATAAAAAACATTTCCGGGACGACGTTGGTGTTCCCGTCGGAATTAGTTCTACTGCCAGGCACATCGCTATCAGTGAGCAAAATGACTCCAGAACTGAGCGATGCGCTGGCATACGGACTGCTTATCGAAGTGAAACCGATGGAAGCGACCGGCGAAACGGATAAAGAGCCGAACGGTAACGGCAAGAAGAAGAAATGACACCGCTCTCGGATTTAACTGCAAAGTTGCGGCTCGATTATCACGATACGCTTAGCGATCCCGGACAGGATCTGTCGGAGGAGCAACTGTGCCGATGTATCGAGCGGGGATTGCTGTTTTTGAATCGCGATTTCTCGGCGGTGTACACAGTAAATAACGACTCGATTGATCCGGTATTAACACCGGAACATCGGGAATTGCTCTTACTGCGCTCATTGGCACTGGTGTGCGAAACGATGGCGGCAAAGTCGTCACGGCAGGTGTCATTCGCTTCCGGTGATAAGACGGTGACTCATGGCGACGAAGCGCGGATATGGCTGGCACTCGGGCAACGGTGTATGGATCGATATGATGCTGCCGTCGAACAGTCAACCGGTGGTGTGCTATCGTTGCAACCGCTTCTCTACGGCGATGATGCTGCCGTATGACGACGTACTTGACAGCGCAGCAGGCACAGCGAATTCGCGCCGATATGAAAACGATAATTGCGAGCAGTAGCGAATCGGCAACGCGGACTAGGCAGACGATTGCACCAGTCGGATTTGGCGGGCAGGCGTTAGGAGAAACTGTCGATCAAGTATCGTTTCCGATGTTGCGCAAACAATTACCGGAAAGCGACCTGACGTTGCAAGGGAATGTCTTAGTGATTTCGGTGTTGCCCGATGTCGATATCCGGGAAGTCGATATCGTAACCATCGGCGATATGCACTACGGAGTGACTGACGTGCTGGAGCAAAATCTATTCGGTGTGGTGACCCATCTCGATGTAAAACTCGAGCTGATGCGGAGTGGTTCGGAATGAAAATTGTTGTCGACACGAAAGCGCTGGCAAAGTGTAAAGCGGTACTCAGCAAGCATCCGCAATTGCTGAATGCAGCGCTCCAGAATGCGATGGTCACGCTTGCCGAAGATGTCCGGAGAGTCGCGGTAACAAAACTACGAGATAGCGGCGCGGTCGATACCGGACTATTGATGAACAGCATCGTCGTCGTACCGGAAGGGAAGCACACCCTGATTGTCGGCACCAATGTCGCTTACGCGGCGGCAGTGGAATATGGTGCGAAAGGACACTGGATACACATCGATAGTATCCCGGGGTTCCGGGTGTGGTTAAAGCGGCACGGCATTAGTGGTTGGGATACGCGGAAGTTTTTCTATGTCGAGCCAACCCCGAAACCATACTTCGAACCGGCATTCGAGCATGGGAAAGCACTCGCGCCGAAAGTTGTGGAGATGGCGCTTGACAATGTGTTAGCAGGTATCTCGTCGTGAAGTTGGAATTGGCATTAGCACAATGGATAACAACCAAGATATCCATCTTGCATGTTTTCAAAGACGAGCTTGCGCATGCGGCAGCTGGATATCCGTATCCACTGGTCTTGATTACCGAAATCGATGCGCGCCGGAAACAATTCGGCACCGGCAGTCACGACGATGTGATCGTTACTGATTCGGTATCAACCGAACGAAAATGGTGGGGTTTTGAACGGACGCTTCGGTTTACCGTGCGCGCACCGGCGGACAAACAACAGGATGGCAACACCATCGTTCGCGGAATATGCGACAGCATCGATACCGAACTGCAGATGTTAATTCGCAGTGGTGCATTCGATCTTTCGGTTGAGAATGATAGCGTCCATGTCGCTATGGCAAATCATGCCGGATTCCACGAATTGCCCGCGATAACCGACAAGCTGCCATTCGTCTATCAACGAGCACTGTCGTGGCGCTTTCTGGAAGTGACGATGCAACAGTGGAACGGAATACCGGCAATAACCAAAGTGAATTTTGCGCTGGGAGCAACCGATGAATGAACGTGAATCCGGTAGTACGGAAAACGCATCTACCGAAACCAAACTCAAAATCGAGCCGGTGCGGTCGTTACCCGATTACGAGCCGGAATACCGGGTGCAAGTGTTATTACCGGGTATACTGCAAACCTATCCGAAGCATGTCGTGCATGCGGTACTGGCAGAGCATGGGTTGTCGATCAAGAGCTTAGCTGCAAACATTGAACTATCTTCTGACCCATGGAGCAAGACACATTGGAAGCAATGCTATATTCCGCTTCCACATACCAAAATTGTCAGATCACAAGAGTGTGTTTCATTGTCGGTATCCCTTAATTTTAGAACTAGTAGAAGCGATCCCTTCATTTTTTCTATACAGGAGATCAATTAATCATGCATACGCGGAGCAGACGATTCCACACCGACGTGGTCAATACAAGGTCGGTTTCTGAAAATGGTTCCAACGACTCGCCAGAAAGGAATGCGGTAATATTATTCGCAGATATCATAGGTGCATCGGAAGTGTCCAATCACAAAACACCTGCGAAATACTATGACTTCGTAAGAGAATTTCAAAATATCTTCCGTGCGACTTTTGAAATTATTAAGAAAGAGATTAATCCTGATATTTTTCATTTATTACAAGATTTTAAATTAGACACACGTGGTGATGAGGGCATACTTATTATTTATTTACCCTATGTCGATCCGAAGCCTTATGTTGAGGGTCGTGCTGTTTTATTGGGGTTGGATTTTGCGTTAGAACTTAAACGACTTTGGGTAAACTCAGAAGAGAATATTGACAGAATCAAAAATTACAAATTACTTCCAGTTGATATCGGTGTGGGGATACATTATGGAAATGTTCATAGACGAAAAGAACCTAAAAGATATGATAAAATTTGGAACCCATTGGGGTTTACTCCTGAAGGCTACGCGATTAATTTGGCAAAGCGTGTTGAAACAGAATCTCGTAACGGTCGTTATACTAACATATTTGTAAGCGAAGCTGCTTACGGTGCTTTGCAAAAATATCCAACGGAAAAAATTTACCACTTTGATGAACAGCAGACAATGTTACCAAAAGGAATTTCGCATAAAATCCCGGTTTTTGAGTTGAAACATTACCATTTAGGATCTGACTGGACTTTAGAAATAAAACCTCGTGTGTTGAATGATGAGCTACCTGGAATGAAGCAAGGGGCAAAGTTGTTATCAGATGCCCTTAAGCTCAATCCAACAAGTATTTGGCTTTCTGAAACTTTAATTATGACACAGATGATGTTAGGATTAAACAAGTTAATTAAACGAGCCAAAAGTTTAAAACAAATTAAGGAGTTAAAAGAAGAATACTTTATGAAAGCCTTCTTGGACGCCCGTGAAACGGCATTACAGTTGACTCAAAACTTTCCAAATGATTCTATCGCAATTCTTATCCTTGGTCTGGTAGAAGGTGAACAGACGGATTATGAGAGTGAAAAAAATAGATACGAACAAGCTAAACTATTGGACAAAAATTCGCCAGACATTGAATGGTATGAGGCGTTATCGATGTCTTATCAATTAGATAATCAAGATAGTATCTCTTCAGATTCCACTTTCAATGATCTCAGTGTAGATCAAGAAGAAAAAGTTAAGGAAATATTCCAATTATTCGATCAGGCCATCAGTAAGCATTTTATTTCTGCTTGGATTCCCTATGATTATGCATGCGAACTTCTCCGCTGGAGACGCAAAAAAGATATGAAAAAAGGGTGGAAATTTCTTCGACTTGCTTATAAACTACTTCCCGATGAAGTAAAAGATATGGCGACTAGAGAACCTTACCTTAATGGTGTCAGGAATTTGTCAGAATTTAAGAGAATATTTGCCAAATGAATTCTAAGAAAGACAACTTGGGTTCTGACATCGGGACAATTCGCTTTCCCGAGACTCCTATTTTTCTCTTCGATGAAAAACAAATACTAAAGTCACTAAATTTCTACAAATCGTTTCAATCAGAAATCGGGATAAAAGTATTGTATTCTATAAAAGCATTGCCACTTCCATTCCTAATGAAAGAAGTGATAAAGCGGCTATCGGGATTTTCAGTGAGTTCAGTTTTTGAGGCGCGTTATTCTCGTGAGTTTCTTAGAGAAGATGGTGTCGTACATTTCGTTTCACCTGGGCTTATTTTTCATGAGGTTGACGAAATTCGCGAGTATTGTAATTTCTTTACAGCAAATTCATTTCACCAGCTCAAATTGATTCAAGAGGGAGATTGCAAATCGCTAAGCGTAGGAATAAGAATTCACCCAAACATTTCATTTGTGAGTGATAAACGTTACGATCCTGCTCGACGTGATTCAAAATTAGGTGTACAGATTGATACATTCATGAATATGTTAAAAGATGATGGGTTGAGTAGGTACAATATTGAGGGTATTCACATACACAGCAACTGTGAAAGTCATTTAGCTTTGCCATTGAGCAAAATCATTTCACTTATCTTGACTCTACCAAAAAAGTTTCTAGTTACACTTAAATGGATTAATCTCGGTGGAGGTTACGAATTTCAGTCGATGAAAACGTTAGCTCCATTACAAACGGCATTACATGTTCTAAGAGAATCTTATCAAGTAGAAGTTATCATTGAGCCAGGACAAGCAATTGTAAATGATGCTGGACTTCTCGTAGCTAGTGTGATAGATATTTTTGAAAAGAATGGAGAAAAAATAGCTGTACTCGATACTACTGTTAATCACTTACCTGAGGTTTTCGAGTATACGTATAGACCTGAAGTTATTGGAGCAGTGAAGAATGGATTGTATCGATATCAGCTCGCAGGAAGGTCATGCCTAGCTGGTGATTTATTTGGTATTTACCGATTTCCCAATCCATTATCGATTAATGATAAAATAATCTTCAAAAATGTCGGTGCTTATTCCTTGGTCAAAGCTCACCGCTTTAACGGAATAAACCTGCCGAATATTTATTCTCTTGACACTGATGGAAAACTTGTTCTTAGAAGATCGTTCGATTATTCCGATTTTAAATCACAATGGAAGGATTCATCAATTGAGAATAACTGAACGAACTATCCAAATTCCACGCAAGACCAACAAGCAAAATATTCTTGTCTCTCTGGGTGAAGACCTTAGAACTTCGCTATCTCCAAAAGAACAAATTATTCGTTTTGCAATTACCGAATCCAGTTCAGATTTTTATAACTGTGAAGTTGGACTCAGCTTAAATGAAAATGCCTACTCACAATCGAGTATACCATCTCTCTTTGATTGCCATGTTCGAAAATATAAGAATGAAACTCATTTTAATGCGGTACTGATGGTTCCAACCGGAATCGGTGCAGACATAGGTGGAGATGCCGGTGACGCAACTCCCGTTGCTCGCCTACTTGCTTCTCAGTGTGATCGGTTAATACTCCATCCCAATGTCGTAAATGCCTCCGATATAAATGAATCCGTCGAAAATTGTTTATACGTTGAAGGCAGTGTCTTGACTAGATTATTGCTTGGGTCGATTGGTCTTCAACCTGTTAGGGCAAACAAGTTACTTCTTGTAGTTCAACAACACCCGGACTCTTACTTTACGGATGCTGCGATAAATAGTGTGGGAGCAGCACGTAGTACTCTTGGATTAGATTGCGAAGTTCTGATAATCGATTATTTTCCTGAAATGCGTGCGTCGTATTCTCCATCAGGTGTCGCTGTTGGTGAGATCGATGATATATCACCACTATTACGTGTTCTAACTGA
>CAZPUW010000044.1:0-12136 GCA_964589795.1 uncultured bacterium | reverse complement strand
GCCGACATCTTCGACGATCTGGCCGCGATCGAGCGCCAGTTTCACCATCTGGTGATTGAAGGCAAAAATGAGGTCATCACCGCGTTCGATGTGGTGAATGAAATTGCGCCCCTCCAAATCGACGAGAATTTCTTCAAGTGTCTCTTCGTCAAGGTCTTTCAGTTGGATGAGCAGCTTCACGCTGAAATCGCCGACAATTTGCGCAGTCGTTTTAAGCAATTCGATTTGCACGGGGGTACATTTTGTCAGACGTAGTGCGGCAATTTTTTCCATTAACGGTGGTATCATCTTCTCCGCGCCAGCCGCTTCAAAATCGGGACGGTCTTCGAGCATTGGGCTGTATGCAATGTCTTCGCGCCCTTCCTGTAGGAAGTTGCCAAGCTCAACCGCATACAACGGAATGCCGTTCGTGAACCGCGTTAGCCGATCTAATTCGTCCTTCTCCATCGCATTGACGACATTCGAGGCCTTCGCCGAAATCAATTGGAGGGTTTCACTGTCGGTGAGTTTTTTTAACTCGATACGCCACAACCGCCCCGTCCGTGCAATACTGATTAATGCGGGCGCAATGACATCTTCACCGACATTTTCGAAAGTTCGGAAAATACCAATGAGCAACATCGGTAGTCGTTTTACTTCCTGCGCGAGGTTTGCGAAAAATGTAAGAATGCTATCGCTTGCCCAATGTAAATCGTCGATAAGAATCAATACTGGTGCTACTTGCGCAAGTTTGACAATCCACCGCCGTTTCGCTTCAAGCAATGCCGCTTCGGTTCCGACATCATTATCGCTCTGAGTGTTGAATGATGAGCCGATGGTGTGGTATTCTTCGCGCAATTCTTTCGGGACACGGTTGTCGGAGAGCAATCCTTCGCAAATCCGGTCGAGTGTTTCCAACGGTTGCGTAGAGGCGATTTCCTGCGATTCACCGATACCAACAAGAAAGCGTTTCGGAATTTGAGAAAGGAACGTGCTGAGTAACCGGGTCTTGCCGATACCCATTTCACCGGAAACGATAAGCACTTGGCCATTACCATTGATGACTTGATCGACCAATTGATGAAGCGACTGCAATTCAGAATCGCGACCGATAAACGGGCTTTGTTCAGTAGTCGTCGCCAGTGTCGGATTTGCTTCCGGTTCGGTCAATACTTCCGGTTCAACAGTTACAAGTTCTGGTGTTTTTTTGACGACAACAGAATGAACCGTGCTTGGAATTTGAAAACTTTCTTCTATTTGCGGCGGGGTTACTTCACCACCGGTTCGGAGGGCCTCGACCAACTTCACGATTTCCGCGCGCGGTGGTGCGTTAAACTCGCGCTTCATTACTTCAACGTACACATTGTACTGCCGCAATGCCGCCGATGTTTTACCCTGCACACTGTAAGCGCGAATAATCCCTTCGTGGGCGGGTTCCAAATCATTCGCTACTGTCAAAGCACGCATGAATGTATCGAGCGCTTTGCTTGCCTGATTAGCGCGGAGAAGTTCGTCACCCAATTCCACCATCGCTTCGAGGTAACGCTTTTGCAGCTCTTCCCGCCGATGGTATAACCACTCTTCCCAATCGGGGAGATTGCGAATCGTAAAACCATCTAAGAATTGTCCGCGATACCGCTCAACTGCACTCGTCAGCGCCTCAATCCGATTTTCATTTTTCGGTGAATTCAATTCATCGAGAAAGAGGCGGCAGTCGGTGACAAATTGGAAATCGGGATGGACTTGACAGGTAGTGCGGGAGGCGATAAAGGGGTCTAAATCGTCTTCATTTTCTTTGAACAATTTGCGGATATTCCACAGTGCGTAGCGGAGATTATAGCGCGCCTGACTGTCGGGAGAATCCCCCCAGAACATCGAAATCAGCTTTTCGCGGGAGACCGGTATTTCGGCATTATCGAGGAGGTAACAAAATAGTCCGAGGACTTTGAGGGTGGCAAAATCGGTAAGACTGCGACCATTCCAGACCAGCTTCACGCCGCCGAGGAAATTCGCCGCCAGAAAGTTTCTTGTCGATTGAGGTTGTGACGACAATCGTTTCATCTGTTGGTCATTACCAATGGTTGCTAATTTTATTGAAAATCTTGCGAGGACTCGACCGGAAAATGCGATAAATCCTCTTCTTCATCCTCCGCTTGTTGGCTCGGATGTATGAATGCAAACTGGAAAAGCCGGGTAATTTGCGCTTACCCGTTTATTGACAATCTATCTTAGTTCTTTCGATTTTACAATAGGTAACGTAATCCTGCTCAAATTCAGCAGATACCCTTGTTTACACAAAAATGGACGCAACCGTTTGCGTCCATTTTTTTCGATAAATCACCGATTTCGTTAAGCGTTTTTCAATGCCAATAAAATGTGTACGACTTCCGCACCAATCCTGTCTTGTGCTTCGACGGTGCTGGCACCGGTGTGCGGGGTCACCGAGACGTTTGGTAGTGCAACGAGTTCGGCGTTGAATTTCGGTTCGCCGACGAATACGTCCACGCCCGCTCCGCGCAGTTTACCGCTCTTGAGCGCTTCGATTAACGCCGCTTCATCGACCGTACCACCGCGGGCACAGTTGATTAATACCGCGCCGTTTTTCATCTTCGCGATTTCATTCGCGCCGATTACCGGTGGTTCACCTTTCGGTAATGGAATGTGCATGGAAACGAAATCGGATTTTTCGAGTAACTCATCCAACTCGACTTGGGTAATGCACGATTCCGAGATGCGGACGAATTTATCGTATCCCAAAACCGTCATTCCCAATACGGTTGCACGGCGCGCGAGCTCCAAGCCGATACGGCCACAACCGACCAAGCCTAACGTTTTACCGTTGAGTTCGATCCCTTTGGAAAATGCTTTCTTTTCCCATTGTCCCGCCCGCAGAGTCGCATTGGCTTGAGGTAGAAAACGAGCAATTGCAAACATGTGCGCAAGGGCGAGTTCCGCTACCGATGCACTCGACGCATTCGGCGTATTCATAACTTTTACGCCATGTTCTTTTGCCGCGACTGAATCGATATTGTCGATGCCGACGCCGCCGCGAATGACGACTTTCAGGTTCTTGCCCGCTTCGATGATGTCGCGGGTTACTTTGGTCGCCGAGCGAACAATCACTACTTCATATTTCGCAACTTCCTTCACCAATTCTTCTGGCGGATAAAATTGTTCGGTAACTTCGAACCCGGAATCCTTCAATTGCTGTACCGAGCTTTTCGCAAGCCCGTCGGTAATAAGAACGCGCATTTTATACTCCTATCGGAAAAACAATGGACGGACGTTTGACGCCCGTCCACTTCTTTACGCATTGGTTGTCGGTAATGTTTTCAGGATATCGTCGATATTGTCGAGCAGTTCCTTCAGTTCCGCGTCGGTAACGTCACCCATGTGGGCGATGCGGAAAGTCTTCTCTTTCAAATCACCGTATCCGTTGGAAATTGTGAATCCGCGTTTGCCCAACGCCGAATTCAAATCCGCTACCACAATCCCCTTGCTGTTGTTCGCGCAAGTGACGGTAACCGATTCGAATCCTTTTTCGGGGTATAGCGAATAACCGTGCGACACACAGAAATCCTGCGTCGTCTTGGCAAGACGGATGTGCCGTGCCCAACGATTGTCGAGCCCTTCAGCGAGGATGTCGTCGGTCTGCACATCGAGTGCGAAGATATGAGAAATCGACGGAGTTGCCGGAACTTGGCTCTTGTCGGCGTATTTCTTCATATCCAAAAAGTCGGTGTAGTAACCGCGGTTCTTCACTTCTTTCGCCCGTTCGAATGACCGTGCGGAGTGTGCGGAAATTGCCAGTCCGGCAGGCATTGCCCAGCACTTCTGCGTACCGGCAAGCACCACGTCGATTCCCCATTCGTCAGTCGGAATTTTAGCACCGGCCATGCAGGAAACCGCATCGACGCAGAACATCACGTCGGGATATTTCTTCATCACTTTTGCGATTTCACCGATAGGGGATTGAACGCCGGTAGAAGTTTCGTTCATCACGACGGTTAAGCAGTCAAATTCGCCGCTGGCAAGTTTCCCATCGATTAATGCGGCAGTGATTGGTTTGCCCCAATCGACACTGAGAACTTCATTCGCGAGACCGTTCGCACCGCACATTTGTCCCCATCGTTTGGAGAATGCGCCGTTGACACAGCTCAATACTTTCTTGCGGGACAGGTTGCGGACGCAAGCTTCCATGACCAACGTCGAGCTGGATGCCCACAGGAATACGTCGTTCGTGGTATAGAGAATTTGCTTGACTTTCGGAATAATGCGCTCGTGCAGCGCAATATAATCTTTGGAACGGTGCCCAATCTGGGGTGTCGCCATCGCTTGTAAAATCTTGGGACGGACTTCGCTGGGACCGGGAATGAATAGCTTCTTATGCATGGTGTTTCCTCTTGGAGGGTTACCGTGTAGGTTTTTTGGGAAAAAACAGCTCAGTGCAGGTCGGGCCTGCCGGACTGTGTGAAAACTGTAGCATAAGGTAATAAAACCGGAAAGAAAGAGCAAAATCCCCAACACGTGCGATTAATTTGGTTTAATGACTGGAGCTTCAGTTTTTTGTGTAATCACTATTCAACAATACTTCGCAAAACCACTAACTGAAAAGACTCTGAACTTCAGGAATTTGGTTTGGCAACCTATCCGTATATTGCGCGCTTTTCGTCAAATACCGTGTTCGCATCCGATTCTTTTGTTTTGTTGGGTACCACTAATTTTCGCCAAACCTCTTAGATTCTTTCACCTTTTGTAGATTTGTTTCATTCATAATCTCTTCTGGCCACCACTGGTCGCTTGGAAAGGTATGATAGTTGTCATGGCAATATTTCATTCCTCGATTGGTCAAACAACACTGTGTACCTAATCCTTCAATATCCACTTGCCTAATCAAACCATTTTGCAACAATTTTTCACGTGCAACCTGATACTCTCCGTAACCCGGATCGGTCGACCCAATTCGAAAAGTGAATAATTGACCAAAGTCAGGGAATTTATTTATCTGCTTCGTCCAAAGTGTGTTAAGTATCTTATATTCCATCGCGCTGAAAGGAGGCCGTATAACAGGTGGTAGAATCCCTTGGATAGTAGGTAATGGTGGATCAGGAAGAGGGTTTGGAATACTGCCTTTCGTTGAATCAAAATATCCTTTATTCCTAAATACTATGGCAGCAAGATTCTCCAAATACTTTGTAGAAGTAAATCCCGTACCGATGATAAACAAACTAATCGCATAAATCCAGTTGTTTTGAGAGTACAGCGCAATGGAAACTACCATTGATGCAATTGATAACTCATAAGCTCGGGAATGAACTGCTCGGAAAAAAGTAAAGAAGATCAATATCACGGAGACTATCAAGATATACGAAGCGGCTACCATTCTGTAAAAGGTCGCGGGATGGTTTTCGAAACCAAACATTGTTACCTCCTGAAGAAAAGTTTCTGGTATTAGTTTTTCAGGCAAGCTTATAACTCAGCAACTGGTCGTATTAATTCGTTATTTATTCGATTCGGCTCATCACATTTCATTTCTTTTCAGACAAACCAAAGGTAAAATAAGCAAACTCGAATAAAAGACGGGTATTCTTAAAAAATTAAATTGTTGCGAAAGTAAGATTTTTATGTTTGGATTATAAACGATATGAAAAATATTAGATTTATCCAAATCATGTTTTGTCTATTTACTAAGTAAATAAAAAAGGGTGAATATCATTCACCCTTTGAGTTTGCTTGAAACTTTCTCACATAAAGTTTGAAATGCCCGATTGGTGTTCATTTTGTAGTGTAAGCAGTTGATTATTCTTGAAACTACTGCGTAAAATACTTATCAGATTATTACCGAATAGTCTCAGATATCTATGCTTACAGGCGATTTCGTTCGAGCAATACCTTAACTTTTGACCGTTCGAAAAATTCTTCGGCATTGTAACTCGACCGCACCATCGGCCCGCTCGCTACACTGCCAAAACCCAACTCATGCGCTACCCGCGCAAATTCGTCGAATTCGGCCGGTGTCACAAACCGGCTCACCGGCAGATGTTCTTTCGTCGGTTGGAGATATTGTCCGATAGTGAGCATATCGCAATGGTGCGCACGTAAATCTTTCAACACTTCGATAACTTCTTCATTCGTCTCACCCAACCCGACCATGATACCCGATTTGGTTATCAAACCGGCATCCTTTCCGGCTTTCAGGACATCAAGCGAACGTTGGTAAATCGCTTGCGGACGCACTTTGTAATAGAGACGCGGTACGGTTTCCACATTGTGGTTGAATACGTCCGGCCTCGCATCAAAACAAATTTTCAACGCCGGTGCATATGCTTTGAAATCGGGAGTCAATACTTCAATCCGGGTTTCCGGTGAAAGTTTGCGGATTTCAATAATCGTTGCGGCGAAAATGTCCGCGCCACCCAACAAAAGTTCATCGCGATTGACCGAAGTGATTACGACATGCCGCAAACCCAAATCGGCGACGGCTTCCCCGACACGGCGCGGCTCATCCCAATCGAGTTCATTCGGACGACCGGTCTTGATTGCACAGAACCCGCAGGAACGGGTACAAGTATCACCAAGTATCATCATCGTGGCGTGGCGTTTTTGCCAGCACTCACCAAGGTTTGGACAGCGCGCCTCTTCGCACACTGTATGCAATCCGTGACTGCGCACGATATCGCGGGTCGGTCCGGTTAAATGCGGACTCGGTAGTTTTCCCCGAATCCAATCGGGACGTCGCAGTAATACGTTTACATCGGTGACTTCACCGGTTGCGGCTTCCGATTCAACGATTTGCTTAATTCTACGCGTAGGGCCGGAGACGCGCTTCTCTTCTTCCTGCATTTTTTCTTTCACGTTGTGTGGTAATGTTGTTGCAATTACCCGTTCAATTTTGCTTCGAGTACGTCGCTGATTTTATCCAGCATCCATGGCGGTGTGCTTGCACTACCGGTCACGCCGATGCTTTTTACGCCGTCGAACCAACTATAATCAATCTCGTGGTCTTCCTCGATATGGTAACTGCGGGGATTTTTCTCCAAACATACCGAGTGCAAATATTTTGTGTTCGACGATTTATGCCCACCCACCACTAAAATCACATCGCAGGTAATGGCAAATTTTTCAAGGTCACGGTCGCGTCCCGTAACGAACCGGCAAAGCGTATCGTGCACCTTTACTTGAAAGCCGCGCTTGCGAATCCATTCAACGCCCGCATTAAATTCTTCCGGTGAAATTGTCGTCTGTGCGAGCACAAAAACAATTTGTTCTTTATCGAGTGGAAGTTCGTCGATGTCTTCTTCGTGCATGATTGCGAATGCTTGATTATCGCAATGCCCAATGATGCCTTTCACTTCCGCGTGGAATTTCTTTCCTACGATAACGACTTGTTCACCGCGCAAATAAGCGTCTCGCGCGATTTTTTGCGATTTCGTCACTACCGGACAAGTCCCGTCGATGACATTCATCTGAAGTTCAGTCGCAAGCTCGAAAGTAGATGGTGGCTCGCCGTGCGCACGAATCAACAATACACCGGAGTTGTCCGATTTGTCGAAAATATCGTGTTCGACGATTTCAAGACCTTTGTTCTTCAGGCGGTTGATTTCGGAGTCGTTGTGAATCAAATCACCCAATGAACGGATTCGTTCTCCCCGCTCGAGCGATTGTTCCGCCAATCTCACTACTCGTTTCACACCACCGCAGAAACCTGCGCGATCGTCCACGACGATCTTGACCATCTATCCCCCAACTACTTCTTTTTCCGGTTACGCAACAGCATGAACCGGCAATAATGCACGCAACCGCCGCTCTATCGCCGTCGGCGACAGACCAACCATTTCGAGTAATTCGTCACGTTTACCATGTTCTACGAATTTATCCGGCAAACAAAAAGATACAACCGGAATGTTCACATCCATCTTCGCACCTAATGCATTGCGAACGTGCGATATCAACCCCCCGGTCGGCACATTCTCTTCTATCACAACCAATTGTTTCGTTGAATCACACAATCTGTCGAGCATATTATTGTCAATCGGTTTTACAAACCGCGCATTAACTAACCCGATATCGTACCCCTCATCGCGCAACTTTTTGACAACAGATTGCGAGCGGGTAACCATCGAACCAGTCGCTATGATTGTCAATTCACCACCGGTTGCCAATGTTTCCCATGAACCGATTGGCAGTTGTTTTCCTGTGTAACCTTCGGTGTATTTACCCGCGCTTTCTTTCGGATAACGGATAGCGAATGGGCGGTCAAATTGGTTTAGCGCCGTTACTAATAAATCACGCAATTCATCGCCATCTTTCGGACATGCAACTATCATTTCCTGAATGCAGGAGAGGTAACTCAAGTCGAGTACACCGTGGTGTGTGGGGCCATCCTCGCCGACCAATCCCGCTCTATCCAGTGCGAAGATGACTGGCAAATGTTGGATGGCGACATCGTGGACAATCTGGTCATACGCTCGTTGAAGGAAAGTCGAATAAATTGCACAAACAGGTTTAATCCCTTTGGTTGCTAAACCTGCGGCAAAACAGACACCGTGTGCTTCGGCGATACCAACATCAAAAAACTGTTTCGGAAACTTTTCGCCGAATTCCGTTAGACCGGTTCCCTCCGACATTGCGGCAGTTACGGCGACTATCTTCGAATCTTTTTCCGCTAGCTCCATCATTATTTTGCCGAAGGCATCCATGAAACTTGGAACAACAACTTTCGGCGGATTGACGATTACTTTTTCGTTCGATTTTTGATTGTCTTTCGGTTCGAGTGCTTCGGCATACTTCGATGGCACCTTTGCCGTTACCGGGGTTCCGGCTTTCACGCCGTGATATTTAACCGGATCGGCTTCAGCGACGTCCCACCCCTTCCCCTTTGTCGTCAGTATGTGAAGTAATACCGGACCTTTCATTGCTTTCGCCCGGGTTAAAATCGACACCAATACACTCAGGTCATGTCCATCCACCGGGCCGATATATTGGAAACCAAGGTCTTCGAATAGGATGCCGGGTCCAACCAGCGCTTTAATACCTTCTTCAAGCCGCCGGCCAAGATGCCGCACGGTTTTTGTGGCGGGTAAGTGACCGGTGATTTCCCAGATTTTATCGTGTACTTGGCGGTAACGGGGATTGGTAATGATATCCGCAAGGTAATGGGAAATCGCGCCAACGTTTGGACTGATAGACATGGTATTGTCGTTCAGAATGACGAGCATGTCGCGTTGCGAACTGCCGGCATTGTTCAGCGCTTCATACGCCAAACCGCCAGTCATGGCACCATCGCCGATAATCGCCACTACGCGGTAATCGTCGCCGGTAATGTCCCGGGCGCAGACCATGCCATACGCTGCGGAAATTGAAGTCGAAGCGTGTCCGGCACCGAACGTGTCATATTCCGATTCAGTTCGTTTGAGGAACCCGCTGATGCCGCCCAGTTGGCGGATAGTCGAAAGCTTGTCACGGCGGCCAGTAAGCATTTTGTGGGCATACGCCTGATGGCCGACATCCCATAGTAACTGGTCGCGCGGGGTATTGAATACTTTGTGAAGTGCAAGGGTTAGCTCGATAACGCCAAGTGACGGGGCAAGATGGCCGCCGACACTGGTGACGGTAGCAATCAACTCATCCCGCAATTCCACTGCAAATTCCTGCAACTCAGGTACTTTGAGTTTACGAAGGTCTGCCGGAGTCTGGATATGTTCGTACTTAGAAGCCAAATCGTGACGCTTTCGGGTTTACGCAAGTTTATAATATGCTTCCGGGAATTGGCGGGAAGCAAACGCTAAAGTGCCGTTTTTTCATTATTGTAGTCGTATTCGAAGGTTATACGCACAAGTAGGAACTTGGTTTAGGGTAAAGGGTTGGGAAGGACACGGATTTGGGATTCGGGAAAGATACAAGAAAAGAAGTTTGTGGGTGGGTTTAGGTGTACCGGCTGAAATATGAGGGTGGCATCGGCGTCCATGCCGGGTAGTGCATGCTTCCAAACATGCACACATTAAATAGTTGGTAAACGCACAATACCAAGACAGATAATAACACATGCAGAATCAAAACTGACCAGATTACAAATCAAGTTTCGGTATAAAATTTATTTCCGTTGCTTTTCCTACCTATTTGTCGTAAGACGAGGTATATTATTATGGATTTATGTTTTGTGTCCACGTTGGCACGTTCTTCATTCTAATACCAACGGGCAATTCATATACACATCTCGATCAAGTTGCTTGATTTACTAACGATGGAGTATTTATGAAATCCCAATGCTTGATATTAATGATAGTGATGCTGGTATTTTCACTCACGCACTATTCGTTTTCTACTATCCGTCATGTTCCAACCGATTATACTACCATTCAATCCGCAGTGAATTCAACACTGGATGGCGATACCGTCTTGCTTCAAACCGGTACATACTTCGAACGCATACACGTCGACTTTCGCAAGATTACAGTAGCGGGAAATTACCTCTTTTCCCACGATACTTTGGATCGCGACCAAACGATTATCACAATTCCTAATTCGATTCGGAACGACCCGGGTGATACAAAGTCGATTATTGGTGTTCATCATTCCGATGATTTTCGGCTGATCGGGTTGACAATTCGTGACGGGCTGGGTACTCGTTTTCTATCCTTTCTCAATCCTATCCCAGCAGAAGAGGGTTGTTTTTATGCCGATAGCACACGGTTAACCATAACCGGGTGTAGGATTGTAGGAGGATTGACCGAGGGTACCGGAGGAATGACACTGCATAAAGGTTCAATTTTTCTGACAGAATCAGCATTTGATTCGAATATGGCGATTGGAGTGGATTGGAATTCGAACGAGACACTTTTTGCCGATGCCGATTCATTGATTCTTTTACATAACAGGTTTTTCCATAATTCATCTCACGGATCGAGTACGATTTTAGCCATGGCGCAAATTTACGGTAAAATTGATTCTTGCGATATCATCGAAAACAACTGCGAATTTTCTACTTGTGGCATGGAATGTTTTGGTGTAACTGAAATCTGTGGAAATAAGATTATCGGTAATCGATCTCCGGGAACCGCGGGGTTTGCAATAATAAATAATAATCAATCTGGAGGTGGAGGAATCTTTGCCAATAACGTTATAAAAGACAATGTAAAATACGGCAATATTTTCTATCTCGGTGGTTGCTCTGGAGGGATTATTCAGGCGGGAAACGGCCAAAATTGGCTAATCGCAAACAATCTCTTCGAAGGGAATATAAGTGAAGGAACCGGCAACGGGGCACTGTTGCTGCAATCCGGCAATTACGAAATTACCCGCAATACCTTCCGTGGTAATACCGGTAGTAGATTTAGCACTTGTCTTCAATTATCGTATGATGTAAGTGCAACGATCGATAGTAACATTTTCGCATATAATGTCAGTACTTTAACTTTAGAAAATTCTACCATCCTATTTCATCGAAGACCCATTTCAATCAAGTACAACGATTTTTATTGTAACTATCCATGTACCATCAATAATTGTGATTATACCGATTCACTTCTTGCCGACCACAATTGGTGGGGCGATGCGTCGGGACC
This sequence comes from uncultured bacterium, assembly GCA_964589795.1. Taxonomy (GTDB): domain Bacteria; phylum Electryoneota; class JAOADG01; order JAOADG01; family JAOADG01. Next base: position 593 of record CAZPUW010000044.1, on the reverse strand, counting down.
TCATGCCGGCAATAATCTTGACGGCATCGGTGACTCGGTTGATTACCGAATCCCTTACATGCCTTGGTTAACCTCTTCGGTATTTCCGATGGTAATCAAAGAACCAAGCGTTACAAGTGTACCGACGCAATTCAAGTTATTCCAGATTGCACCGAATCCTTTTAATTCTACTACAACCATCCGATTTGAATTACCAACGCAAAATCAAGTCGAAATCGGACTGACAGACATAACCGGAAGAAAAGTAGAAACGCTATTCAGCGGCAAAATGAGTGCGGGAGCACATTCGACGGAATTCCGGGGTAACAAGTATGCCTCGGGGACGTATTTCGTACACCTTCGTATAGGTGACCAATCGCAAATCAAGAAGGTCGTGCTACTCAAGTAAAATAGAAGAAAAGAAAACTCTCAAGGGACAGAATGAATTCTGTCCTACGAAAAAGGAAAAAAACAGGGAGGGCTCGTGAGCCCTCCCCTACTGTTTGTGCGGGGTGCCGGAACGCCCCACGACCCGGACAGGCAAGAGTACCGGTCCTACGATAAAAGAACGGGCGGGTTTAAAACCCGCTCCTACATTTCTCCCGACAAGTATG
>CAZPUW010000043.1:0-12193 GCA_964589795.1 uncultured bacterium | reverse complement strand
ACCGGAATCTCAAGAAATTTGCGAGCGACCGAATAGGGCGCAGAAGCGTCAAGCGCCGCTGCGAGCCGTGCCAGTTTCTCGATCTCCCGCGCCCAAGACGATGGATGCTGCTCGGTGGGTGATCCAAGCGGTCGCGCCGGTTCCGGTTCGATTTTCTTGCGCAATGCCCCCATATAAACTCGAAGGGGGTGCTTCTCGTCGATATAGTGTTTTCCCCACACTTCGTGTATGATGAACGAATGGGTCAGCACTTTCCCGGCATTCTTCGCCAAAGTACATAACAGCTTGTATTCGATATTCGTTAAATGAATCTCGAGACTACCCCGGAAAATACGTCGTGCTTCAAAATCTATCTTTAATTCACCGACGATAAACTGCTGCGTTTCTGCTTCCCCCGACGAACCCCTATTGGCATGGCGTAATGCTACCCGGATACGCGCCATCAGTTCAGCGACGTTAAACGGCTTTGTTAAATAATCATCAGCCCCAGCATCGAGTGCGGTAACTTTATCCTTTTCTTGTCCCCGCGCTGTAAGCACCACTACCGGTATCGACGTCCAACCGCGTAACTCCCTTATTACCGCATTTCCATCCATATCGGGTAAACCGAGATCGAGGATAATAATGTCCGGTTTATGGTGCATCACCGAGTTTATCCCCTCCCGACCAGTCTCGGCTTCTATCGGTTGAAAGCCCTCACCAATCAACGCGGAGCGAACGAATTTCCGTATCGGAGGGTCGTCTTCGATAATCAGAACTTTACCTTTGCTGCCTGTCATAGTTGAGCTCGCAATTACGTCGTTCGTGGAATAGTGAATATGAATCTCGCGCCACCGCCGACTCGATTCTCTACCCAGATTTTACCACCATGCAATTTTAATATCGAATTACAGATGGATAAACCTAACCCTGTTCCCCGTGACCGATGAGAACGGTCGCTGTCCGTGCGGTAGAATTTTTCGAAAATACGCTCTTCTTCCCCTGCGGGAATGCCTTGGCCGTGATCGGCAACTTCAATTTGCATCTCTTCGATGCCGTCATGCACGAATATTTCTATCGGCGAACCCGGTGGTGTATGTTGATTCGCATTGTCCAATAAGTTGATTAATACCCGTTCGATTAAAACACTATCCATCGAAATCGCCGGAATCGAGTCGGGAATCTCCAGTTGGATTTCCCGATTCGTTTCGGTAGCAAAATTCTGCAATGCGGAACCAATGACATCTTCGATTACGTTCCACTGTTTATCAGGTTTAACTGAGCCGGAAGCCAATCGGGTTATTTCCAACAAATTATCAACATACCGGTTTAACCGCCGCGCTTCTTCAACCAATGTCGTCAATAACTCTTTCGCATTATTCGCGTCAAGATGAGCGCCATCTTCCAGCAGTGTTGTGCCGGCTCCGGTAATTACGGCGAGTGGTGTTCGAAAGTCATGTGAAATAGAACTGAGAAGCGCATTGCGCATCCGTTCCGCTTCGACGTCGAGCAGCATCTGTTGGGTTTGGTCGGCATACTGTTCACGCTCGATGGCCAACGCGATTTGCCCCGCGAACGTTTCCAATAACTGTCGTTGGTCAGGCATTAATGGATTTTTTTCTTTTGGGCTGACACCCAATACACCGATTGTCCCTTTGGTGCCTGTTAATGGTAAATAGATTGCTTTTGCCTGTGGTAACGTATCGGTGCCAAATCCCGCGATTTGTTCATGGTTGAATACCCATCTTGCGACCCCGGTCTCGATAAAATTCTCCGAATAAAACGTTGGATGAGTCGTTACCGGTACGAATTCATTGGTGCTCCTGCTTACATAAATGATGATATCGGCTTGAAACATATCCGCGAGTTCTTTTTCTGACGTTGCAATCAATTGATGGAAACCTGACGTACTTGCAAGCAACCTACTTAGGCGGTACAACGCTTCCGTCCGTTGCATCCGTTGTCGCAGCATTTCCGATTGTTGGGTTATCCTCGCTGTAAGTGTGCTAATAAGAATTGCAATACCGAGCATTACTCCGAACATTAATAAATATTGTGTGTCATGAACGGCAAATGAGAAATACGGTTTCACCATCAACAAATCGAATAGCAACACACTCGTAATCGAGGCAAATATCCCCGGGCCCCGTCCGTACCGCGCCGCCACAAAAACCACACCCAATAAGTACACCATAACTTTATTCGCTTCGGCGAGCTCGGTTAGATGCATCGTTTCCGCTACGCCGGTACACAACAAAACTATCAACGCGCTACGTTTGTACCCTTTGTGCTCCGTTTCTTCGGTAACAATCTCGTTTGGTTTTGCAATGGGGACTTTTGCATCACCGGGAATGACGTAAACGTCAATCTCGCCGCTTTTCATCTGTAATTCATCGGCAACTGAGCCGCGTATCATTCGGTACCAATAAGAGCGGCTTGATTTTCCGACGACTATTTTCGTCACATTTCGAGTATGTGCATACTTGACAATTTCTTCCGCACGGTTGTGTCCACTCAGAGTGGTCACTTCAGCACCAAGTTGCTCCGCCAAATGTAAATTTTCCGACAATTGATGGCGTGCTGATTCGTTGATTCTTTGCGATTGCGGTGTCTCAACATGGGCGACAATCCACTCTGCCTGCAGAGCACTCGCTAATCGTTTTGCGCTTCGGATAACTTTACCGGAGTTTGCACTCGGCCCAACGCATACCAATAACCGTTCGGTAGTTTGCCATGTAAGTTGCGAACCGGCACCGCGTCGCGCACTCTGTACCTGCATGTTGATGCGTTCTGCGGTTTTCCTCAGGGCAAGCTCACGCAATGCAATTAAATTCGGTTTCTTGAAGAATAGTCCGAGTGCGCGTTCTGCTTGTTTTGGTAAGTAAACTTTACCGAGCCGAAGTCGTTCAAGTAAATCGTCAGGTGGTAAATCAATCAATTCGATTTCGTCGGCTTTTTCAAGTACCGCATCCGGTACGGTTTCTTTTACGACAATTCCGGTTATTTGCGCAACAACATCGTTTAGCGTTTCAAGATGCTGGACATTCATCGTGGTGTAAACGTCGATGCCAGAATCGACTAATTCATCGATGTCCATCCATCGTTTGGGGTGGCGGCTTTCAGGAACGTTCGTGTGGGCAAGTTCATCGACTAAAATGAGTTGTGGTCGGCGGGAGAGAGCGGCGTCAAGATCAAATTCTTCAAGTATGATACCGCGATATTCAAATTTTCGGGTCGGAATAATTTCGATACCATCCATCAATTGCTCGGTATCGACTCGGCCATGGGGTTGTACAAAACCAATAACTACATCTACGCCCGCTGCTTTTTGAGCGCGGGCGACTTCAAGCATAGTAAAAGTTTTCCCTACGCCAGCGGCGTAACCGAAAAACAGTTTTAGACGTCCGCGATCCCGGGAACGGTCTTCGAGTTTCAGTGCCTCGAGTAGATCGTCGGGATTTGGCCGTTCTTCTTCCATCATGTTCCTGTTATTGCGATTGTAATGGTATTTCTTTATCCAAAGTTAAATTCAGTAAAAGAACATTCACTCTTGGTTCACCTAAGAAACCGAACTGCCGGTGTTCGACACTACGTGCGACAAATTGACGTATTACGCTGGCACTCACTCCACGTACTTTTGCAATCCGGTTCACTTGATATTCTGCGGATGCAACGGAAATATGTGGGTCGAGCCCACTTCCCGATGATGTAACCAAATCGACCGGTATCGGCGTTTTATTTGTACTATCGACAGCGTGCAGTGCCGAAATCCGTTGGTTGATTTCATCCAGCAACGCCGGATTCATTGGCCCGTAGTTCGATCCGGTGGATGCACCGGAATTATAAGGAACCGGCGAAGTTGCCGACGGACGACTCCAAAAATATCCTGGCTTTTGGAAATTTTGGCCAATTAACTCCGAGCCGATATTTTTTCCGGTTTGCTCGATGATGCTGCCATTTGCCTGATGTGGAAACGCAAGCTGTCCAACAAGCGTTACTAATCCCGGATAAATAGCTCCAAGCAAAATTGTCATTAAGGCGAACATCAACGTAGTTTGACGAATTAGAGTTCCCATTTCGACTCCAAAATATAACTCTTTTCTACGAATTACACTATTAAACCAAGTGCAATCCGACAAGTATCATGTCGATAAGTTTGATACCCACGAATGGTACCAATAAACCTCCTACACCGTAAATGAGCATATTTCGCCGCAGCGAAATTGCAGCAGGTAGTGGGCGGTATTTCACCCCTTTAAGTGCGAGCGGAATCAAGAAAATGATAATGATTGCATTAAAAATTACCGCTGATAGAATTGCACTCTGCGGTGTCGCAAGATGCATAATATTCAGTGCACCGAGCACCGGATAGGTTACTGCGAATGCCGCCGGAATAATCGCGAAATACTTTGCAACATCGTTCGCAATACTGAACGTGGTTAAAGCTCCTCGTGTCATCAATAATTGCTTACCGATTTGTGTCACTTCGATTAGTTTAGTCGGATTCGAATCGAGATCGACCATATTCCCGGCTTCTTTCGCCGCTTGGGTTCCGGAATTCATCGCTACCGCTACGTCAGCTTGAGCCAGTGCCGGAGCGTCGTTCGTTCCGTCGCCGCACATCGCAACCAAGTGTCCTTCCGATTGGTATTTTCGAATTAACGCTAACTTCGCTTCGGGTGTCGCTTCGGCAAGGAAATCATCAACCCCGGCTTCGGCGGCAATAGCTGCGGCGGTAATCGGATTATCGCCCGTAATCATCACCGTCTTGATTCCGATTCGCCGAAGTTGTGCAAACCGTTCGTGGATACCCCCCTTGACGATATCCTTCAATTGGATAACACCAAGTACCTTGCTTTTATCGGCGACAACCAACGGCGTGCCACCCGATTCCGCAACACGGTTTACTGCTTCACGAACATCGGTAGGGAACTGCCCGCCATTTTGTGAGATATACTTCTCGATGGCGTCACCCGCTCCTTTGCGGATTTCCTTACCGTCATAATCGACACCGCTCATCCGCGTATTTGCCGAGAATGGAATAAACTTTGCCCCGATTTTTTCAATCTCGCGTTCCCTGATCCCAAACTTTTCTTTCGCAAGTACGACTATACTTCGACCTTCTGGTGTTTCGTCGGCAAGTGAAGAAAGCTGGCTTGCATCCGCTAATTCGCGTTCCGTCACACCACTCGCTGGAATGAAAGCAGTGGCTTGCCGGTTACCAAGCGTTATCGTACCCGTTTTATCCAACAGCAGAACATCGACATCACCAGCAGCTTCCACCGCACGACCCGACATCGCCATCACGTTCGACTGGCTAAGCCGGTTCATTCCGGCAATACCAATTGCCGAGAGCAATGCACCGATGGTGGTAGGTGCAAGACAGACCAGTAAAGCTACCAAAACGGTGACCGTGATAACTTTTCCTGAGCCCGCCACGAGCACCGCGAAATACGAATATGGCAATAGTGTGGCACACACCAACAAAAAGATGATGGTCATCGCAGCCAGCAAAATATTTAGCGCGATTTCATTCGGAGTCTTCTGTCGCTTTGCTCCTTCCACCATCGCAATCATCCGGTCAAGAAATGATTCACCCGGCTTTGCGGTAACTCGCACAACTAACCAGTCGGACAGCACCCGTGTACCACCGGTAACTGAACTGCGGTCGCCGCCCGATTCCCGGATGACCGGAGCGCTTTCACCAGTGATTGCACTTTCGTCGATCGAAGCAACTCCTTCGATGACTTCGCCATCAGCGGGGATGAGTTCTCCCGCTTCGACTAAATAAAAATCATCTTTTGTCAATGAATTTGCTGATACGGTTGTTTGTTGTGAATCGCGTTTTGCCGTAGCAAGTTTTTTCGCGGCAACATCTTTTCGTGCGCTTCGTAAACTCTCGGCTTGCGCCCTTCCGCGCCCTTCCGCAACCGCTTCCGCGAAATTCGCGAACAGGACGGTAAACCACAACCACAACGATATTGAGAAAATGAATCCACTTGGTGCTTCCCCTTGTCCGATGAGTGACTGCACCCAAATAATCGTAGTCAGGATGCTTCCGACATACACCACGAACATAACCGGATTCCGCATTTCCGTTCGTGGATGTAGCTTACGGAACGAATCAAGTATTGCCCGTTTCATCAACTTTTTGTCGAACATCGACAGTGATTTATTTGCATTCTTCGTCATGTTCTACCCCTACTGCCACAACTGTAAATGTTCAACTATCGGACCCAATGCCAATGCCGGGAAAAAGCTTAATGCGCCTACTATGACTACCACTGAAATCAACACAAAAACGAATAACCAGCCATGCGTCGGGAATGTGCCGGGTCCTTGTGGAACGCTCTTCTTTATGACCATCGATCCGGCAATTGCCAATACCGGTATTTTCACAAGGAAGCGTCCAAGTAACATCGATATTCCAAGTGCGGCGTTGTAAAACGGAGTATCCGCACCAAGTCCTGCAAAAGCACTACCGTTATTATTCGCACATGAACAAAAGGCATATAAAATTTCACTAAATCCGTGGGCTCCGGGATTCGCTACTGCCGCTCGTGCGGAAGCGATTAAAACTGCAATTGCCGTACCGCCGAGGATGACAGCGATGGGAATCAAAAGAACAATCGAAGCCATTTTCATTTCGAACGATTCGATTTTCTTACCGAGATATTCCGGTGTCCGGCCTACCATCAATCCGGTTATGAATACGGTGACGATGACAAAAATAAGCATACCGTATAACCCAGCACCGACACCGCCATAGACGATACACCCCAACTGCAACATGATAAGCGGAACCATTCCGCCCAACGGTGTGAACGAATCGTGCATCGAATCAACGGCACCACAGGAAGTACCAGTCGTAGCGGTAGCAAAGAATGCTGAATTCATTACACCGAACCGGACTTCTTTACCTTCCATATTTCCACCCGGCGCACTTGAAGAAGCGGTTTGATCGATGCCGAGTTTTGTAATCTTTGGATTACCCCGCGTTTCTTGAAACACAGCAAAGGCCATAAGCACGGTAAACAAAATCGTCATAGCCCATAGAATCGCATTTCCTTGTCGCGTATCTCCGACCATTTTTCCATAGGTAAAGCAAAGCGAAACCGGTATGAGCAGCAACGCTAAAACTTCAAGAAAATTTGTAAACGGCGTCGGGCTTTCAAATGGATGGGCAGAGTTCGAATTGAAAAAACCACCACCGTTCGTACCCAAGTGTTTTATCGATATTTGCGATGCTACCGGGCCAAGCGGTATCGTCTGCTCGGTTGTAAATACCTTACCTGTCGAATCGGGAATCGCTTCAACAAGTGAAGTAGTTTTATACGACGAGAAAGATTGTGGAACACCTTGCCACAACAAAATGACGGAAAGCACGAGCGAAAGCGGCAACAATACATACAGTACTGTACGCGTCATATCTACCCAAAAATTTCCAATTGTAGTCGATGTGCGTCGTACCAGTCCCCGAATTAGGGCTGCCAATACCGCCATGCCACTCGCCGCTGAAAGGAAATTCTGTACGGCAAGACCGGTCATCTGCGAGAAATAACTCATCGTCGTCTCACCGCCGTACGATTGCCAATTTGTGTTCGTCACAAAACTGGCGGCAGTATTAAATGCCAATGCGAAATGCACACCAGTGAACTTTTGGGGGTTAAACGGAAGCGCCGCTTGACAGAACAGAATTAGGAATAGGGCGGCAAATCCGAGAAAGTTGAAAAGCAGCACTGCAACCATATATCGCTTCCAACCCATCTCTTCGTTCGGATTGACACCGCAAATCCGATAGAAGAATCGCTCAACCGGTTTGAATATCGAATCAAGTCGGGTTCGCTCCCCTTGGTATACTCGCGCGATAAATACACCAAGCGGTTTCGCGAGTAACAGCAATACCACGAAGTAGGCAAATAATTGCCAGTAGTCGATTGCGCGCATTAGAATTTCTCCGCGTAAAATAGTGCCGCCAATAAATAGGCGAACAGGAAAATTGCAACTATTGCCGCCAATACGTATATCCAGGTCACTTTCGGTTCTCCTATTCCGGGATTTTCATCCGCCTGTTTGCCAATCCGGTATAGTGTTAAGTGCAACTGCACGAGTAAGTAAAACGAACCGAAGATGCCAAAAACTATCAGTTTCATGATGTCGTCCCTTTCGGTTCCACCGTTACATACAAACGTACGCGGCATCATGTAAGGAAGACATTACAAAACAAGGGGAAACGTGTAAAAAAGGTGTAAAGAATAGAGGTAATCGAAGAGTAAGTTTTTGAATGCCTTAACCAATATTCTGTAATTGGTAAAGTGGCTTGACTACTGGAGAATAACTATCTACCTTTACAATAGATGATTACAATCGAGCACTCGACGGTTCTCGATAAATGTTTAGGATTGATCAGAGTGCGAATACTACGGAGGATGCTATGCGTATTTTCTCTAAAGTGATACTGCCACTTTTATTGGCAGTATTTTTTATTTTAGGATGCGACAAAAAAACAAGCAATCCGGTCTCTGCTTCCGGTTCCGGCCCATCCACGCGCTAATCAGCGGCCCCACCCATCATCCGGCAATCCCTACCGATACCATCCAATATCAGGCGATAGTGATGAACGAGGATAGCACCGCCGTTTCCGATGGAACGCCTGTTCGATGGTTCATCACCGGTCACGGTGCATGGGTCAGTCCGATTACTTTCACAGTAAATGGCATCGCTACGAACCGTTATCTCGTAAGCGCAACTGCCGGGGTCGATACCCTGCTTATTATGGCAGGCACTTCACCACTTGCGACCTTGAGTTCGATGGAACTCCTCATCGAGCCCTCCGAGTATGGCGTTATCCGTGTCATGTTGAGCGGCCCCACTCAATACCAATTCTCTGTTGGTGATACCATCAACTATCAGGCATTCGTCATGAACGCCGACAGCACCGCTTACACCAATGGCACACCCGTCCGGTGGCTGGTAACCGGTCACGGCCACTGGGCGCAAGCACTCTCTTACACCGCGAATGGATTTGCCACTAACCGCTACGTCGTCGGTCAGGAATCCGGCACCGATACTCTCGTCGCTTTAGCCGGCACTTCCCCCAATCTTGCGATGGGTTCGCTTTCTTTAACGTTGATCCGGCATCAGGTTCGTTTGAGTTTGCTGTTTCGAAGAATACCTCCACTCATGTACAGTACCGGTCAGGATTCTCTTGAAATAGATGGGGTTCTTCGCGACCAAAACAATGTGGGTATTCCAAACATACTGATCACATTCTCGACCGACCATGGTTTTGTTTATGCATCCGACACGACCGATATATCCGGTTCTTTTCGGGTTTATTTATTTGATGGCGGAGATACAACCTCCTCCTCTGGTTCGCTAATATATGTTCGTTGTCCCGCGTACGATTTAGTCGACTCATGTCGCTTTTGGATACGACCAAGGTTGGATTTGGACCACATCAACATTAACGGACCGTCAACCCATGTGGCTTATCCGGGTGATACTGTCAGCTTTACCGCAACAATCATTTTGACTAACGGAAATTACTGCTACGACAGCACCCGTATTTATTGGAATTGTTACAAAGCCGGAGTACTCCACGGTGGAGTACCCCAAAACGGCATCGGTCAATTCCTATACCCGTTAACCAGAACTATCAATGGTGCTTCGACAAACACATTCTATATGCGAACCGGAACTGGCAAAGATTCTCTTGTCGTAATGGCATTCACCGAAGGTCGGACAGACACTATACGGCGTTGGTGGTATTTCGACCATGTACCGGGTGTAGCGGTTCACTTAACCCTCTCTCCGCGTAATGTAGGATTGGAAGTAAATGTTCCCGTTTTAACTCCAAATATTACAGCAGTCTGTACTGATACAGCTGGTAATATGGTTCCGAATTCTCCAATTAACTTTGGTTGCACAAATAACACGGGAACGATTGTACGTGCGGGAGTTTCTGCCGATGGCGACACTACGTACGCCATCCTGAACCCCGGTAGTCAAGCGGGAATGTTCCACTATTGGGCGACCACCGTTAACAACGCAACCGACACTGCCGCATTTACCGTTACTGCTGAAACGCCTCAATCCATCTCTTTGAGTACAGACTATACAGCCCTGCAAGTGCGCGGTGCCAGCGGACAGGAACAAACTATCCTTCATGCGATTGTTCGCGATGGTAACGGCAATCTTGTAGCGAATACGTTTGTCAAATTTAAATTATTGAACGGATCCGCCTTCGATTTACCAGAACACTCGATCGATTGCCGCCCATTTTTCGCGTCATTCGATGTCGACTCGTCGATTGCACTTACAAGTATAACCGGCGAAGCGATGACTGTCCTTTCCGCCGGTTCTCGCGCCGGTACAGTGATGTTGTCTGCAACGGTAATGGAATCCAATTACACACCCACGAATATCACCGCCAATCTAAATTCGATACATATCTCCGGTGGGATACCCGCTTCCATTTCTCTGGGATTAAATGGTGAGAATGCCGAACAGGCGGGTGGTGGTGTGTGGTCGATTGGATTGAACGCTTTCGTCCGCGATGCCAATGGAAATACCATTCAGGATGGTTTACCCGTGAGTTTCTCAGTATCGCCGATTTCGTTTGCTCAAACTGGTGCCGATACATCCACGACACACTCTGGTGTCGCAACCAACCGTTTATTCTACGAAGGACGCAATACATTCGATACGGTTCGTGTCGTTGTGAGTTGTATTTCCCGCGATGCGAATAACAATATTGTCACTCTTTTTGATTCAGTGAGCCAATATTGCCTGCCTTTGCAACAGGGCTCGTTGCAACTGAATATCACGCCTAATTCTTTTAGTTTCACTCGCACGCCGATAACTCCCACTGAAATTGATGTGGCAACTCACATGGTGTGGGCAGTTGTCCGTGATGGCTACGGTCAGAGCATTCATGGTTGCCCGATTTTATTTAGCGTGCAATACGGACGGTGGTTCCGTACGACAAGCGAAGCATCGAACCGTGCGTATTCGTCAACAGTTGGTGTGTATCGTGCGAGCGATAATTCACAATCGTTTGCCGGAACAGTTCCGCCTATTTATTGGCCAGTCAACAAAAGAAAAACCGGTAATTACACCGTTGTGTCTCAACCAATGACCAGTTGGACCGACCCGAACGGAGCAGGTGCCGCAACGCTTTATATCGGCGTGTTAGGCCCATCTTTTTCTTATCCCGGCCCGGCTGGAGCGCCGGTTGGTGAGGTCTTTACCGATCCGACCCAAGCAACAGCAATAAGTGAAGTCTCGGCGATTATCGAGGGCTATTCACAAATCCCGCGGCAATCGCTTACCATTTCATATAACCGCCAGTGAGCGGTTCAAGCTGGGAAACTTCCCCGGATGATAATATATGATTTTGATGATTTTGTGTAGACCGAACAACGATTTATATGATGTAAAGATTGTTCGGATGATGTATTCTATAAGGAGATAATGATGAAACTTATTATGAAGTTAATCTTACCACTTCTAATGGTAGCATTCCTTATTGTCGGTTGTGATAAGACCAACAACCCTGCCGCTCCGATTAACGTCGGTCAACTGCAGTTGGTTGTAACCGGTCCGACCCAACATACCGAATTCGCCGGTGATACACTATCCTACCGCGTATTCGTAATGAGTGCGGATAGTTCAGCCGCAGTGGACGGTACGATTGTCCGGTGGTTACCGGACACGGTCAGTGGGAAAATCCCGTTTCTGCGACAGCGAATGGAGTATCCACCAACAATTACATTTTAGGTGCCGGTTCGGGTACTGACACTCTAATTGTGTTGGCTGGTACGACACCCAATCTTGGGTCTGTTCGTATTCCCCTTCACATTTCACCGAATACTTCGCAATTGTCGATTCATTTCCGCCGCGACCCTGCTTTGTTGTATGCAACCGGACGCGATTCACTCGAAGTAGTTCTTACTTTGCGTGATACATCCAATGTAGCCGTACCGAATGCGAATCTGATTTTATATACCGCGCATGGCATCATTCCATCAACGGTGATTACAGATGCAAGCGGTTCTGCTCACACTTTTTTAATCGATAACGGCGATACGACATCTGCGGCAGGTACGTATCTTTTTGTCCACTATCCGGCGGCAAGTTTAATCGATTCGGCGCTCTATTTTATCCGCCCGCAAATCGACTTGGATCATATAGTCATTTCCGGACCAACTTC
>CAZPUW010000042.1:0-12193 GCA_964589795.1 uncultured bacterium | reverse complement strand
TACTGGTCATAAATCCGATTCGCTTACGGACTTCCTCAGGCTTTTCGGTGACGGAAAAGCCGGCAACAGAAACCGTGCCGGAAGTTGGTTGCAGCATCGTCGCGATAATTCGAAGCGTAGTTGTTTTACCGGCACCGTTGACACCGAGTAAGCCGACAACTTCTCCTGCATCGGTCTTAAAGGAAACATCCTGTAAAGCGTTTACCGGCCCTTTTTTATCTGGATACACTTTACTAAGCCGATTGATTTCTACAATGGTCACATGGAATCCTATTTTATACCCTTTAATCGCCGATACCAATGTTCGTCGGAAACTTCACCTGTCATCGTGCTGTGAATTAGTTCATATTCGCCGAACAAATGTACATCAGCAAAAATGAAAATGACACCACCTCCGATAGAATTATATCTCCAGACGACAAACGGTTTATTCCCGCCACTTGGATCGTCCATAATTTCACTTGTCTGAGAGGTCTGGAATGCATTGTCTTCGATATCATCAGGTGGCCCGTAAATCAAATAAACCCGACCTCGGTCGGTTTGCCACCCCGGTTTTGCGTTAGTCTTAAAGCGATCAACCGCAGCTAACCGTTCGCGGTATTGCTCCATATTCTCATTTAGCGGAGTGCGAGGTGTTGGGTCGTGGTCCTTCCAATAGTTTTCCGCCCAGATACGCTGTTCTTCTAACGATAACTTGCTTACCATGTCGAGAATCGATGCCTCGACGATATAATGAATGTCCTCAGCCGGTACTATATCGGGATTGAAAATCCGGTGCGTTGTATCGGCTTTCTGAACGACGGGCGGTAAACTATCGGAATAGACAAAGAACCGCGAAATGGCAGTATCGACGGTGCCGGACGGGTAGGTCGTAGCTATGATTTGAGCGATATAAGAGCCGGTGGGTAAATTCCGTACCGGTATTGCTTCGACTTCAAAACTACGATCGCCGATAATACGCTTTTCCCGAACCAACAACGGGTTTTTCGGGGCAGAGGAACGGGATGCGATTAGTGAAATGCTGTAGCGGCACATGGTATCCGGTAGTTGTTTATATTCTTCCCAGTATAAAAAGAGTATCGGTTCGAGCGTCCCAAACATTTTTTCCGCATACGGCACAACTCGGTAACCATTGCGATGGAATTCATCATTTCCCGCCTCAAATTCTAAATCTGAACAAATCATCAGACTCGATAAATTGAAATGCGGTGGCATAGCGTCGGCACGTAACGAATCGAATACTTTTCTACCACGAAAATGACCGGCGGAATCGGTTATTCCAATTTCGATATTGTAGATACCCGGTGGAACGGATACACTTGCCAAATCAGGGATAATTCCTTGCGCGGTATTTTCAGTTAATGAGGGGTGATGTATCCTGTCCCAAGTTTCGATGTACGTGGTAGTATCATGACTAATTCTCATTTGGATACGGTAACTCGTGAAACGGTTGCCGGAGGAATCGTTACGATAATACAAACTCGAACGGAAAATACTGAGTGGAAATTCAAATCGGGTGTTACCATCCGGTTCATAAAACCGAAGTGAATCAAGGCGCATGTGTACCATCGGTTGTGCATGTACAAAAGATGCTACCGGGAACAGCAACATCACTATTAAAAATCGATATCGATTCCGGCGGATCATGTTTCCTCCAATGCAGGAATCACCTTTACTACTTGTGAAATGCCCGGTTCCGGCATCATCACTCCCACCCAACTCTCGGATGCTGAAATTGTCCGTCGATTGTGAGTGAGTAAAACCACTTGAGTAGTTGCAGTTAAATCTTTAACCCAGTGTAAAAACCGTACGGTATTTTCTTCGTCGAGCGGTGCATCCACTTCGTCCAATACCAAGAACGGAAGCATTCGATTTTGACTCAGTACGGAAACGAGAAACGCGAGTGCTACCAACGCCCGCTCCCCACCGGAAAGAATCCGCAAAGAACGGATGCGTTTACCGCGCGGCGATACTTTCAACAGAAGCGGTGCATCAGAAAGGATATCTCCTTCTCCCCACTCCAAAGCCGCCTCACCACCGGGAAACAGGCGGGCGATAATATCGGCAAAATTACGTTCGATTTGTACTCTGGCAACCGTCAATCGCTCGATTGCGAACCGTACCGCTTCATCGACCGATTTGCGGTGAATGGTAGCCGCTTCGCGGATTTGATCGCGTTCACTGTGTAGGAAATCAAATTCGTGTTTCAACGAATCAAATTCCTGTTCGGCAAGATGGTTCACCGGTTCCAATGAGCGCAACCGTTGTTCAAGACGTTGAATCTCTTCAATTCCAACTCGAACGGTTTCTTTGGGTTCCGGACCGGTTTCAACCGCTGCATTCTCCTTTTCAACAAGTGTCGAGCGGGTTTGCTGCAATTTTTCTTCCAGCAAAGCGATTTGGGTATGCCACTGCTCGACAAGATTGCGAGTCTCTTCCAATTGCTCGCGTAACAGCCGAAGCGCGTCCTGAGCTTCCGCACGGGCAGGATCAATTTCCGTTCGTTTGGTACGGATTTGCGCTTCATGCTGTTCCAACTCATGTAATTCGGCGCGTGTCGTTTCTAATTTCTTGCCGATGGATTCCAACTCTATGCGGTAATTCGATATTTTGGTGGTCGCATCGTAATGTCTTTGTTCGAGTAGAACCAGCTTCTGTTTTCGCTGTTCCTGTTGAATCTCGAAGTTTCGCAGCTCAATCCGAATATGTTGCCGGTGTTGTTCAGCTTCATCCTGAGTCTGCCTTACGTGAGCGTGTTTTTGCGTAGCTTCGGTAATTGCGTTCGTTAAATCAGGTACGGCAGGTGCGACCATAGAAGAAAAGCTCGCCGTAATTTGATTCAGCTCTTTAGTGATATTCGTGATATGTTGTTGAATCCGCTCCCGCTCTAGCATTCGCATGCTGTTCCTACTCTCAGTTTCAGCTACTGTCGCATGAAACTGCATGAGTTTGCGATCCAATTCAACACGGTTTTGCCGCACCTTGGTTATCTGCTGGGTGGCTAATGAAAGGTGTTCCCGGGCAGTTTGCAATTCGGCTTGGATTGAGGATAACCCGGTGTTAGTACGCTTTTCGATATCAGAAAGGCCGTCTAATTTCGTTTTCAATACGGCCACTTGTTTGGGCAATCCTACCGGTACTTCACTCTTTCCCGAGCCGGAAGTTCTGACGATCCCGGACGCATCCCTACTCACCCCCTCTATTGCCATCCATTCGACACCGGCGGGTGGATTTTCGGTTAGCAACCGCTTCAAATCGACCACTTCGGTTATCGTTCCAGAAGTCCATTCGCACCGTAAATTGCCGGATAATGCTTCTTTTACCACATCTGCAAAAAGGTCAGGAGCGAGTTGAATTCTATCGGCCTCAGCAATTCGGTATAACACCGCCGCCGAATCGTTCCCTTCGTCGCGCAACAAGTGAAGTTCATTCGGATGGCGGGATAAAAATTCACGCAGTTCTTTGGTTAAATCGGGACGTTCAGCGAGCATTCGCTCAACCCAAATAATTTCTCGCTCTAATCTGCCGTGTTCACTTTTTATGTTCGTCAGCTCATCGGTTGTCGAACGCAGTTTGATTTCAAACTCGTTTACTGTTTTCGTCTGTTGTTCGATAAGCGATTGAAAACTCGTTTGTTCTTTTTCATTTTCGGCGATTGCGTGTTCGAAATCGATTCCGGTTTGCGCATCGGGAACCGTCAAGGGAGTTAGTTCCTGTAGCTGTTCAGTGAGTTGAAGTTGAGTCTGTTTCAACGATTCAGTTCGTTGTGAATAATTCTCTTTTAGAGATTCAAACTTTGCCGATTCTAATTTAAATTCATCCTGTTGCTTATTGAGTTCAACAAGGGCTTCCTCAATCGTCGCCCGTTCACGAATGTATTGCTCGCACTCACTGGTCGCAGTTTCTAAATCTTTATATAGGGTTGTGGGTTGCAGCGGACGAGATTCTTCCCGCTCTTTTTCGATTCGCAGCAAATCTTCTTGTGACGAACCAAGCAACGTGTCGAGCCGAACCTTACTTAATTCACTTTCTTTCAGGCGTAACGAGGATGATTCGCGCTTGTTGGCTATTGCAAATAGTTCGTTGGTAATACTTTCCCAACTATTCTGAATCGACTCGAATTGTGATTGTGAATCCTGAATCGCGGTTTGAAGCTTGGCAAGTCGTATTTCACTCTCATTTACCGTACGAAGCGTTGATAACTGCTGGTTAAACTCTTCGGCATCTTTTCGTAATTTGCGTACTTCACCCCATTGTTCATTGTTCTTTGCCCGATCCAACGCATCACGGGTGGTACGCCACCGTTTCGATTTTTGGGCTTGTTGAGCCAACCGATCCAAATCCGCTTGAATTTGTGCAATGCGCGGTTCCAGTAACTCCAAGGATTTAAGCGCTTCATCCAATTTTTGTTGCGCTTGGTTACGCTTTTCGAGAAATGGTGCTATACCGCACCCCTCTTCAATCATTTGCCGGGGGAGTTTGCTTCCTTCGATTAGTACTTCATCCATGTGTCGCAATTCAACTACTACACCACGATGTGAAACGATACCGATTTGTTCAAGCTTTCGTTGTACGTCCTTTAACCGCGCTTGTTGGCCGTCAATCCGATATTCGCTGTCTCCACCCCGCGATAACCTACGGGTAATGGTGAATTCGTCATTCGTTGCCGGATCGGAAAAAGTAAGGACAACCTCAGCGACCATCACCGGAGCGGCATTCGCCGTACCGGCAAATATAATATCTTCAAGATTTTCGACCCGTAATTGATGGGGACGCATCTCGCCCAAAGCATAACGAATTGCATCGGCAATATTTGTTTTACCGCAACCGTTGGAACCAACAATCGCAGTAAGTCCGTTGCTAAGACCAATCCGTGTCCTTCGCGAGAACGACTTGAAACCGACCAACCTAACTTCGTGTAATTCCCAAGCCATTTAGTGCACCACCATTGAACTAACACAACGAAAACCGGCAAAATTGTAAACGTATTGAGGGTCAACCGGATAACGCCGTCCACTGCGTAAATCAAACGTATTACTTCCGAAATTTCCACCTTTTAACATGTGGTAAGTGCCAGTAGCAGGGCCTTGAGGGTTTATGAGTGGTGAGTTATCGTAATAGTTTTCATCATACCAGTCATTCACCCACTCTGCTACATTTCCCGCTAAATCAAAAATACCCTCAGGTGTTGCTCCATTGTCGGTTTGATAACCCATATTAACATGACCATCATAAAATCCTACTGGAGTTGTTGTAGTATCCGGTCGAATCGCAATACCCGGTCGAACAAAAGTCCGAATTGAAGGAACAGCATTTACCTGTGGCCCAATATTGCTTGTGTTACCCCATGGAAACATTCTCGCGGCAGTTCCCCGTGCCGCATATTCCCATTCGGCTTCGGTTGGTATCCGTTTACCCGCCCACAAAGCGTATACCTGTGCTGCGTTGTAAGTAACATACTTTACCGGGTGATTAGCAAATTCAGGTATAGCTGTAAATGTATTTCCGGTTTGTGAAATTTTCATACCGGAATTCCAATACTGTGCATTCGAAACGTTAGCGGATAAAAATTGCGCGAAAGACTGATTCGTAACTTCATAGCGATCCATTACAAACGATGAAACAATCACAGTATGAACAGGTTGTTCGTCGCTCCCACCATTATTCGTTCCCATTGGAAAACTGCCACCCGGTATCGGTACCATTTCGTTATAAGCAAGGTTTATGGTAAGACGGGTAGTCGCGGTATCGATTCCCAAATTGCCTGCAACGTCGCGATAATAACCGATGACCCAGCCGCGAGTAATATTATTGCCTATGCTCACATTGTAGAGAGAACTGAATGTACCAGTGTTGTTTGGGTCTGAAAGCGCTGCGCTATCTCGGTGATTCCCCAACGAGTCGACTATCCGTATCCAAGCCGCTCCTCCCGTTTCCGGGGTTCGCAATGTTAATTCAACGAATTGATGAAATCCAAGCATCTGACCACCGGAATTTTCTTCTACTGAAGAAATTTGCGCTACCCGATCCAGCACTAATTGCAAATTTCTATCAGCAGACACCGGTTCGCCGAAATTATTATCGAACTGAGCGAAGATATTCTTCGTACCGTCACTGTCACTCAGTTGAAATGTATCGATTGCTGAAACGGGAACGAATGGAACGCCGGTAAAAGTTGAATCTTCGGATAACCGCATTTTATTTGCGCCGGAAAAAGTTACCGTCAATGCAACTGTCCTAAAATTGATTACGGTGCGGGTACCGTTGTAAGTAAGATGTCCCGATACCGGTAATGTTGCTATCGAATCGACTCTTAACGCCGATGTATCTCCCGCCAAGAAGGCAAACCGGGCATAAACATATTTCATTCCACGTCCGTCCGACAAACGAAAACGAAAACTATCTTGCATCGTTCGCCAGCCGCGGCTTGAGTCGGTTGGTGCACTCCCTAACCAAATCGATATCGCGCGGGAAGCAACGGCAGTTAAGCCAATTTCCCGTTCTGAGGTAAATGCACTATCACCATCGATTGCGATTGTCGGTAATAAGAGACTGAGCGACATTTGTGGTGTGGATTGTGTTCTACCGTTTGCATTTTCGCCAATTAAAGAGTAGTAGTAAATATTACCTTCACGTATCGTCCGGTCGATATACCGTGTGGAATCACCGGGTTCCCATGCGATCAAGCGCATACTATCCGGGTCTGGTGAAATCCCACGATATATCAATATGTGATCAAATGCGACAAGCGGACGGGTCCAACTTATCATCGCACCGCCTTGGGCAAGCGTTAGTGAGGCGGAAAAAACGTTATCCAATCCCTGTTCGAATGGATTGTTGCGCAAAGGTTGTTCCGGCATTTTCGTACACTGCACGTTGAGCATGGAAACAAGTATGATCATAACGAATAAGGGGATTAACTTTTTCATAGTTTTTTCCCCGTCATCGGTATCGAAACACCAATCCCCATACCGGAACCGACCGGTCCCGCCTTCAATTCATTCGGTGGGAAAAGTATTCTGTCCAGAATTGAAATCGTCCAAACCGCGCCAACTGCAACCGTCCAAGAATCGCGTTTTTTAAGTTGTTCGCGTGCCGAATTCCACCTTCCATCCGCTACTTTAGCCCAACTGATTGCGGAAGAAGTGCTTATCGATCTGCGGTAATTCCATTCGGCATCCTGCGCAAAACTGATTTCTTTCCTCAATTCATTATCGGCTTGTACCAAACCGGTTGCCGTTATTATCGCCGTCATCATCATAATACTACCGCGACCGCGATAACCGTCATATAGTTGACCAAATCCCGGTGCTATCGTCGATAAGGAAATGGACAACCAACTTGGCGACGGTACGGGTCTTGCCTCAACCGTCGTCATGGTGTTCCGGTCGATGGTATATACATAATGCCGGGTGCGAAACCCGGGTGTCAGGATTGTGTATGTGTGGCGTCCCGCAAGCACTTGCTGGCTATCAGCACGAAACACTTTTAATAGCGAATCATCCATAAGTAATTGCGACGTCCAACTCCAGTTTTTCAAACGCACATATGCGATAGCCGGAGGCAAATTGACTTCAAGCGTGACAACTTTACCGGGTTCACCCTTTACTACCAAATTTACCGGACTTGCAAGCGGGTGATCGACCGTCCACGTCGCCCCTTCCGACGGACAGGGAAGGGTGTCGCCAGCGATTCCCACCCGTACCGGCCCATTATAAATCACACCACCGGGAGGATTGGTTACAATAACGACGCGGTTCATTAATTTCGGCGATAGTGTAAGAACTCGCCATTGATGTGCTTCGAGATCGATCATCCGGGTGATTTCTTCCCGATTATCTCCGCCGATAGTTACACTATAACTTCCCGGAATCGATTCTCGCAAGAACGGCGTCGCGCCGCTGCTAATACCATCAATGCTGACATCGAGGCCGGGTGGATCGCTCCTGACTTCTAACAAAGAATGACAGGGCTGACCTATCAATTCGATACCCATCGATGTATTCGGTAAAAGATTTATTTTTCTCGCAGCAATATACTCGCCGACTAATTCGACAAGGTGGTAACCACTACTTAGTTTGTCGAGCGTTGCCGGTATTCGCTCACCAGTCGGCTCGCCGTCGACCATAATCTCCGCACCAACCGGAGTGCCACCTACTTCTACGCTGTTTTTCTTGACAAGTTTTACCAGCGGAATAACTGCAACAGGGAAAAGCCACTTCGTCAGTTGAAACTCTAACCAATCAATTACATCTTTATTCGCACCGGGATAAAACACCCGCAGTGTATCTACTTTTAGGCGAGTAAAACGGAGAGCCGATAGTGTTGCAGTATTCCCAAACCTTTGAAAACTAATATCGATTCGGGTACAATGAGGGTACGTGGCCGTGAACAAAGAACGAGCGGTATCAGAATTATCAAACACCAAATCGGAAAGATGTGTATGAACCAAATCCGGTTGAAGAAGTGCATTACTCGAATCATATAGTGAGGCGATGCGGGGTGCTAAATTTTCTACTAACGACGTGTCCTGACCACTTGCAGCATGCCAAAACAAAGCTACGTTTGGTTCCGCACCAGCCGAAGCGGTGAAGCTAAATATGACCAGCAGCAGATACCATTTAACCGTCGAGCGCACTCTTCAGTATCTTTCGTGCCGCATCGGGATCCGCTTTTCCCCGCGACTCTTTCATCACTTGACCAAGCAGGTATTCGAAGACTTTTACTTTCCCGCTGCGATATTCTTCAATCTGTTTAGTTGAATTAGAAAGTACACCTTTAATAATGTTTTCTATATAAGACGTATCAGAAACTTTGGCAAGTCCTTCCGATTCGATAATTTCATCAACTGAACGGGTTTCGTTCGGCATCCGCTCAAGCAGTTCTTTCGCAGTGTTGTTGTTAATCTCGTTTCGTAATGTTTTTCCTACGATAGCCGCGAGAATTTGCGGGGTTAATTTCGATTGCAACGGTAACTCGTTACGAATTTTGAACTGCGCCTGTGCCTCGTTGAGAACCCATCTTGCGATTTTACCATATTCATTGATTGTATTTTTTTGCGACGAAAGAAGACCAATTACGACATCGTAATATTCGCCCAGTTCAGGATTTTGTATAAATTGTTCTAAATCAGATTCGGATAACCCGTAAGCGGTTTTTCGACGGTCGTAAGACTTTTTCCATTCCGGAATGAATTTTTTAACTTCTTCTATCCAAGAATCCGGTACGGAAAACCGCACCAAATCCGGTTCAGGGAAATAGCGATAATCGCGGCTTTCCTCTTTGCTTCGTAAAAGTTTGTTCGTTCCTTCCTTCTCATCATAGGTCATCGTTTGTTGGACAACGACACCTCCAGAATCAAGAATTATGGATTGCCGTTCGATTTCGGCATCGATTGCCCGCGCCACAAACCGCAGCGAATTAATATTTTTAACTTCCGTCCTTGTACCATATTCAGCGGTCTCATTCAAACGAAGTGAAATATTCGCATCGCATCGCATCGATCCCTCTTCCAAATTCCCGGAAGAAATCTCAAGTTGTTCCACCGTCTTCTTCAGTTCGGACAAGTATAGATATGCCTCCTCGGAAGTGCGCACATCGGGATGGGAAACGATTTCCAATAACGGCACACCACAACGGTTTAAATCAACCATCGTTTTATCGGTGCCGCTGTGCATACTCTTGCCGGCATCTTCTTCGAGATGAATCCTCTGGATATGAATCGTGCGCTCACTGTGTTCGGTTTTTACGACGATTTTACCATTCTCACAAATCGGCTCGTCGTATTGTGATATCTGATACCCTTTCGGGAGGTCAGGATAGAAATAATTTTTCCGATCAAACTTTGTCCGGTTTCGAATTGTGCAACCAAATGCCAAACCTAAACGAATTGCAAATTCGACGGCTTGCCGGTTTGGAACAGGCAACGCACCCGGCAGCGCAAGGCAAACCGGACAAGTTGCGGAATTGGGAGTACTTCCATATACCGTCGAACAGCCACAAAACATTTTCGTCTTGGTGAGGAGTTGCACGTGAACTTCCAACCCAATTACCGGTTCCCAACTCATGGCATAACCATCCGTTCCAGCGCTTTTGCCGCTTGAAACATCCGCGGTTCATCGAATGGTTTTGCCATGAACTGCATGCCGATGGGAAGTTTATTGTCATCGATTCCGTATGGTATCGAAATCGCGGGACAACCCGTCATGTTTGCGGGTATTGTATAAATGTCGCTCAAGTACATTGCGACCGGATCATTGATGCGTTCACCAAGTTTAAATGCAGTTGTCGGCGAGGTCGGTAGTAACAATGCATCGTAATTTTTCATAGCGTATAAATATTCGTTCGCCATTTTTCTGCGCACTAACATGGCCTTGTGATAATAGGCGTCGATAAAACCAGATGAGAGAACAAACGTACCCAACAAAATTCGCCGTTTGACTTCTTTACCAAACCCTTCACCACGGGTTGCCCGATAGGTTTCTCGGAGACCCTCTCGAATTATCCGTTTACCATACCTGCCGCCGTCATAGCGTGCTAAATTGGATGATGCTTCAGCAGTAGCAATGATATAATAGACATCGACCGCATGAGCAAACGATGGAATTTCGATTTCCTCAACGATTGCACCTTGGTCAACTAACGCCTGCATCGCTGACTTATATGCGTTTTCGATAGCGGGTTGGGGACGATAGACATCGCCCAATTTCAATGCGGCGATTCGCATACCATGAATGTTCGTTTCGGATTCGTTTACTTCCGGTACGATTGCTTGCGCAGAAGTTGCATCGTGCTCATCGAACCCGGACATCGCATAAACCAACCGCTCTGCATCGGAAACATTTTTGGCCATTGGTGAGATTTGGTCGAGCGATGAAGCGAATGCTATCAAACCGTAGCGGGAGATGCGTCCGTAAGTTGGTTTAACACCGACGACACCGCAGAATGAAGCGGGTTGACGCACGGAACCGCCGGTTTCGCTTCCAAGCGCACCATCCACGGCATCAATTGCGGTAAAGACAGCAGAACCGCTGGAAGAGCCACCGGGTACTCGCGAAGAATCGAATGGATGAATTGTCACTCCGTACGCGGAATTCTCACCGGAAGAACCCATCGCAAATTCATCTAAATTCGCTTTGGCGACGACAATTGCACCGGCTTCTTCCAACCGTTTTACGGCAGTCGCGGTATAAGGTGAACGAAAGCCCGCCAATATTTTTGAACCGGCAGTGGTTTCAACTCCTTCGGTGACAATGTTGTCTTTTACTGCAAGCGTTATCCCGGCGAGAGGAAACTTTTTTCCTGCTCGAATTTCTTTGCTCAACCGTTCGGCATCTTGCATAGCACGGTCGCGTAGCAAAAAGCGTAACGCATTAAGATGGCTATAACTCTCGATGGTATCGCACGCGGCGCTTACCCGGTCACGTGGGTCCACCCTGCCGGAATTACAAAGTTCTACTATTTCGACAAACGTATTCTTCACGGAATTATTGATCCTTAAACCCTTCGCGGAATGCGTCTTTTATTGGTGTTACTACGGCATCGGTTATTTCGGACTTGGTTCGCATGTACTTGTTGTACATTTGTTTGAATGAACGGAGAATCGAAGCCATCTCGTCAGCGCGGATGAAACACACCGCCATGACTATGATGACAACAAGTTCCATTCCCCCTATCATGCATCCGCCCAAGCAGTAAGCAACGGTAATCCTTCCGCACCACCAACCAAAGGATTGGCGCGGCGTTCGGGATGCGGCATCATTCCCAAAACATTTCCTTCACGGTTGACGATACCAGCTATATTCCGCATCGAACCGTTCGGATTTGATTTCTCCGAGGTGATGTTTCGAGTATCGCAATAGCGCAATGCAACTAAACCATGCGCTTCCATTCGTTCCAAAGTCTTTTCGTCGGCGACGTAGCGCCCTTCACCGTGGGCAATTGGAATCGGAATTACCGTTCCCGGTTTGATACCTTTGAAGAAAGGAGTATTGCATGGCTCTACCCGGCAGTTTACTACTTCGCACCGGAACCGTAATGAAGAATTTCTTGCGATTGCACCCGGCAATAAACCGGCTTCGGTAAGTATTTGGAAACCGTTACACACACCGATGACCAATCCGCCACTCTTTGCATGGTCGATGATTCCATTCATTACTTTCGAGAACCGGGCAATGGCTCCAGCACGCAAGGT
>CAZPUW010000041.1:0-12407 GCA_964589795.1 uncultured bacterium | reverse complement strand
TCCGCGGCCATAATCAAATTAAGGATAAGGTAATAACCACCGAGCAATTCGATCACATCCAGAAAGAACTCGAACTTGCGCATTCCCGCGTATCCATCGCAAAAGCGACCGAAGCGTCTTCAACTGCACAGTTGAATGTTATCGAAACCCAACTAAAAAACACGGTTATCGAAGCGCCGATGAGCGGCGTAGTCGCCAAAAAGTGGGTGTTACCCGGCGATATCGTTCAGCCAGGACAAGCGATTTACTCGATATACGATTTGAGTGATGTGTGGGTTGTCGCGAATTTCGAAGAGACGAAATTGTCGGCGCTTCACATGGATAGCCGCGCCGAACTTACCGTTGACGCATATCCCCAACACCTGTGGAGTGGAAAGGTGTATCAAATCGGTACGAATACCGCGGCACAATTTACACTAATTCCACCGAGTAACGCATCCGGTAATTTCACCAAAGTGACTCAGCGTGTTCCGATTAAAATTACAATAGAAAATTCCGGCGCCGGCGTCGATAAAGATGTTCGTTTGTTACCCGGCATGTCGATTGAAGTAAAGATTCGGGTTGGATAAATGTCGTTAGTTTCACCCCATATCGATCTTCGCAGAATACTCATCGGACGGATGAGCTCGCTCCATCACGAACACGATTCATATAAGTGGTGGGTATTGTTCAGCGTGATGATTGGGACGTTTATGGCCGTGCTCGACGCCACCATCGTAAATGTCGCGCTCCCAAAAATCATGGCGACCTTCGGCGTTTCCGTCGATAAAATCGAATGGGTCGTAACCGCATATTTGTTGGTATTTGCCGTTATGCTTCCGACGTCGGGTTGGCTCGCCGACCGCTTCGGGTATAAACGGATTTATTTTTCTGCATTGCTTCTTTTCACTTTCGGTTCGTTCCTCTGCGGTCTTGCGTGGGATGAAGATGCCCTGATTGTTGCCCGAATTGTCCAAGGCACCGGTGCCGGATTGTTAATGCCGGTTGGTATGGCAATCATCACCCGCGCATTCCCGGTTCGGCAACGCGGTCTTGCGCTCGGTTTCTGGGCGATTTCCGCCGCCGCATCCGTTTCGCTTGGCCCGTTAGTCGGCGGTTACCTCGTCGACAATCTCAATTGGAATGCAATCTTCGATGTGAACGTACCGGTTGGTCTCTTCGGTATGCTCGCAACGCTCGTCATCCAACGCGAATACAAACATCCCGTTCAGCGCGGATTCGATTTCATCGGTTTCATTTCGATGGCGATATCCCTTAGCTCGCTATTAATCGCACTCGCTGATGGGAATGCCGCATGGAATACCGGTGGTTGGACTTCGCCGTTAATATTGACTTGCTTCGCAATCTCCGCCATTTCTTTGGCGATATTCCTATACACCGAGTTTACTGTCGAACATCCGTTAATCGAATTGGCATTGATGAAAGATTTTAACTTCGCAGTGACCAATGCGATACTTTTTGTATTCGGCCTCGGTATGTTCGGCAGCACATTTTTAATGCCGTTGTTCCTGCAAAACTCGCTCGGTTATACCGCTTTGCAAAGTGGTGCGGTCTTCCTTCCCGTCGGTATTGCGCAAACTATATTCTCGCCGCTTGCCGGTATTATGGCGGATAAATTCAGTCCGAAAATCCCCGCCGGTATTGGCATTGCCTTGTTGACATATTCCCTGTATTTAAACAGCCAGATGTCGTTATACATCGAACACGGCGCAATCATCTACTCGCTGATTATCCGCGGAATCGCAATGGGATTGTTGTTCACTCCGTTGAGTACGCTCGCCCTTGCCGATATTCCCAAACCAAAAATGGCACAGGCATCGGGATTGTTCAATGTAATTCGACAAATTGGCGGCAGTTTCGGCGTTGCAATTATGGGTTCGCTCCTGACGCGGCGAGTATTGCATCACATGACGATGTATGGACAAGCCGTTGACACCCAATCACCGACATATCAGTTTACCAATTACAAGCTGCTGGCGTTCGCTAAAATGTCCGTTGGCGGCAATATCGGTGAATCGATGATGCGTGCCAAAGCAATGATTATCGGGCATCTGTCGGCACAGGCATTTGTCGATGCGATTAACGACGATTTTCTTTTGTCCGCCGCAATTACGGTTACCGGATTGATACCGATATTTTTTCTCCGGGCAAGGCATGCCAAGGCCGGTAAAGGTGAACCCAAACCGGTTAGTATGGAATAGCCGAAAATAAAAAGATGTAATTTCGAAATCGGATAACCACTCAGGTTGAAACCAATGAAACGACAGCGATATTTAACTTTTTTTTCACTACTGTTTTTCGGATTGTTTTCGCTCATCGCGAGCGCACAAACCACGTTGCCGGATTCCATTACGATACAATCCGCTCTGGATCGTGCACTGAAGGAATATCCCACCGTCCACCAATCGGTTCGGACTTGGGAAGCTTCGGTCGCACGGGTTGGGTTGTCTAATGCCGCGACATTACCGACGGTGGATTTTGAGGCGGGATATACGCGGTTAGGTCCGAATTCGGAAATTGTTATACCGCATTCAGAGCCGTTGGAAACGTATCCGTTGGATAACTACGACATTCATTTGATGGGTCGTTACACGGTGTACGATTTTGGTCGTTCGAAAACCGCAGTCGATGTCAGCCGGCAACGCTCGAGAGCAATACAACCCACCATCGAAATAACGCAATCCAATCTGGCGATGCAAACCGTACAGGCGTTTTATTCAATTTTGTTTTACCGGTATTCGATTACGGCGCAGGATCAATTGATAGCAAATCTCGAGGCCCATAAGACATTCACGGAGAAACAAATACAGACCGGTTCCGCCACCGATTTCGACCAGTTGACTACTACCGTTCGAATCGATGTCGCGAACGGCCAAAAAACTGACTTGGAAAACAATCTGTTGAAACAGGAAATCACGCTTCGACGTTTGCTTGGGCTCGACGATTCCAAACCGGTAAACATCGCCGGAACGTTCATCAACGACACTACCGGTATCGAACCGCAAAGTGCGGTAGCGGATGCGCTCACCAATCGTCCCGAGTTGATTGCCGCAAAGGCGGAGGAAAGTGCCGCGAAGATGCAACGAAACTTAGTTGCACTCGGCGAGCGACCGACGATTAGTTCGATAGCAACATGGGGATTAAAAAATGGGTTCGAACCGAACCTTGATGCTATTCGCGGTAATTGGGCGGCAGGCCTGAAACTCCAAGTACCATTGTATGACGGCAATATCACCGGACATAAAATTGCTGAAGCGGACGCGCAGGAACGGTTGGCGCATTTAAAAGTGAGCGAGCAGGAAAAACAGATTACCGCCGAAATTCGCCAGTGCTTTGCCGATTTGAATACGGCTAAATCAAAATTGGAAACCGTACAAAAACAAGTGGAACATGCGCAAGCGGCACTGGACAACGCCACTTTCCGTTATCAGGCGGGAACCCTTCGAAATATTGAGTTGTTGGATGCGGAAACTGCGTTGACACAAATGAAATTGCTTCAAATTCAAGCGGAATATGTCTTTACCTTAAGTGAATACGCACTCAAGAAAGCAATGGGAAATAAATACTGGCAGTCAAATGCGCAGTAAGAGCCGCTGTGGTAGAATACGTATGTAATATGATAGGTATGGTAATCGTAAAATGAATGTATCGCTAAACTTTTACATCGGCACACTGTCTCACTGAAGTCTTGAAAATCAGAAATGGACATTGTACTTAACTGAACTTTTCGTAAATCGTACTGTTTAAGACAGTCGCTAAGTTGGAATGAATAAGCTTATGAAAATGAAATATTGGTGGATAATCGCAGTTGTAGTAATCTTTATTGCGTATGTGGTCGTACGAGTGGTTAAGCAATCAAGCGCGGTCGATACAAAGCGCCAGAATATACCGCTGGTAAAAATGGAACTCCCGCGGCAAGAGAAGATCGTTTACTCGCTAACCTATTCGGGCGACGTGTCAGCGGTACAGCAAGCCGGTATCTATTCTAAGGTCACCGGTAATCTCGAAAAACTGTATACCGACATCGGTCAAAGTGTAAAATCCGGACAATTGCTCGCGCTTATCGATACTACCGAGCTGGAGCAGCAACTCTTGCAGGCATCGGCGGCTTTCCACAATGCCCGTGCGAATAACGAGCGCAACATCGGCTTGTACAAAGAAAACCTTGCTTCCAAACAAGACCTCGATAATACGCAGGCGACTTATGAAATTGATTCCGCGAACTACGAAGATGCGAAACTAAAATTGGATTATGCCCACATTACTGCTCCCTTTACCGGAATTATTACCAAACGGTTTTTTGACGAAGGGGCGCTGATTAATGCGAATAACGCAATACTATTCAATCTGATGGATTTGTCCACAGTAAAAGTGGTCGTGAATGTCCTTGAAAAAGATGTTTCATCCGTCCGCATCGGCATGCCCGCAACCCTCACAGTCGATACTTATCCCGGCAAATCATTTTCTGGAACGGTACGCCGCTCGAGTGAAGCGCTCGATGTCGCCACCCGCACGATGGCAATGGAAATCTGGGTACCAAACAACGATGGAACCCTCAAACCCGGAATGTTTGCCACAGTTACTGTGGATATCGGAACAAACGAAAACGGACTGACCATTCCTACGCAAGCATTGATAAACAGCGATGCCGGGTATTCATTGTTTACCGTTGCCAACGGTGTTGCGAAAAAGAAAATGGTAAAAATCGGAAGAGAACTGGATACGCGATCTGAAGTGCTTAGTGGAATCACAGATAGCGATAGTGTTGTGGTGGTGGGTGCGCAGTTCTGCCGTGACGGCGGACCGGTGAGCGCGCAACGGTAAAGGAAGTTGATTTATGTGGTTAACCCGATTAGCACTCCGATATCCGATTTCGACATTCTTATTTGCGTGTACGTTAGTCGTGCTCGGTTTGGTTTCATTGAAACAGTTGCAGGTCGATTTGCTGCCGGATATCACAATTCCGGTAGTGAGCACGATTACGTATTACCAAGGCGCCGGGCCGCTCGATATGGAGCAGGGCGTAACTGTAATCACCGAACGTGCCGTCAGTAGCGTAAACGATGTCGATTATGTGCAATCCAGCACCCGTGAAGGTATTGCCCGCGTCCGCATCAACTTTAATTGGAACGCGAATACCGACGTCGGAATGGTCGATGTGGTACAACGCGTCAATCGAATCGTCAACCAACTTCCCACCGGTGTATCGCAACCGATTGTTCTCAAATTCGATATCACCACCCAACCGGTTTGTAACATCGCACTGTCCGGTGATATGGATGAGCGCGATCTCTACGATCTCGCCTTTAACGTAATCGAACCCCAAATAGAGCACTTGCCCGGTGTCGCCGCCGCCAATGTTACTGGCGGGCGAATCCGCGAAATACATGTCACCCTCGACCGCAACCGTCTCGATGCCCTGCATTTACCTGTAGGAACGGTACTGAACGCCATCGCCAGCTCCAACTTATTACTCCCATCCGGTGATTTGAAAATCGGTAAATATGATTATTCGTTGAAAACGGAAACGATGTTCAATCTGGTGAAACCAATTGAATCGACGATAATCAAAACGGTGAATGGAATACCGATTCGAATACGGGATGTTGGTACGGTTGAAGATAGTTACATCGAACAAACGGAACTCGTCCGCGTCGATGGAAAACCCGGAATTACGCTGTCCGTGCAGAAGATGGCAAACGCGAATACCATCGATGTCGTTGACAATGTTGCGAAACTCTTGCCGAAACTGGCAGGCGTTCCTTCGACGGTAAAAATGACGATTACCTTCGACCAATCGGTGTATATTCGACAGACGATAGATGGATTGCAACGCGAAGCGATTCTTGGCGCGTTGCTGGCAATGATTATCATCCTCTTTTTCTTACGCAATATCCGGGGAACTTCGATTATTCTCGTCGCGATTCCGTTGTCGTTATTGTGGACGTTTATTTTCTTCCGTTT
The DNA here is from genome assembly GCA_964589795.1 of uncultured bacterium. GTDB lineage: Bacteria > Electryoneota > JAOADG01 > JAOADG01 > JAOADG01. The sequence goes on along the minus strand of CAZPUW010000041.1, from coordinate 6,443 downwards.
CGGAAACATGACGCTGAACATCATGACGTTCGGTGCAATGGCGCTCGCGATAGGAAGGTTGGTGGACGACTCTATCGTCGAATTAGAAGCGATTTCACGCCATTACAATATGCGTACCGAGGGGCAAACGAAGTTGCAGGCGACCCTCGATGCTGCGAAAGAGGTTGCGTCACCAATTTTTATTTCAACGCTCACAACCGTGATTGTATTCCTTCCGATTGTATTTCTTTCCGGTATCGCAAGGATGTTGTTTATCCCGCTGACGGTTACCATTGCGATTGCGTTGTTCGGTTCGTTCTTCGTATCGAGGACGGTTACACCGTTGATGTGTTTGAAATTCCTCACTGCGGAAAAACATCTTGACCGCGACTCAAAGAAATTTTGGGACCGAATGCAGGTTCTCTCAAACGATATGATTGAGTCGCTTGACGTTATGTACTCGAAACGGTTACGGTGGGCGCTGGCGCATCGCAGATTAGTAATGTTTTCCATCTTAGGGGTAGCGATAGTTTCGGCATGCTTGTTTAAGTTTATCGGAACTGAATTTTTCCCCGATCAGGATGAAAGTCAGTTTACAGTGCAAGCGAAACTGCCGGTCGGTACCCGTGCCGAAGTGACTGACGCTTATATGCGCAACTTGGAAAATATTATCCGTGATAATGTCCCCGAGATGCTTACGATGATAACTGACGTCGGTGTTCCCGGTGCGAAGCAAGGTGGTTTTGGCGGACGAAATTCGGGAACCCATGCGGCGAATATCCAAGTTGCATTAAAACCGATACTTCAAAGAAAACGGTCGGTCTTCGAGATCGTGAAAGCGGTGCGTCCAAAATTAATGAAAGTACCCGGTGCATTAATTACCGTGAATACGGGTGGCTTGTTGAAATTCCTGATGAACTTTGGTTCATCGGCACCGATTGACGTCGAGATTCGCGGTTACGACCTTGAAACAGCTGCCCAACTTTCTAAAACAATTTCCAACATTGTGCGCGAAACACCCGGTGCAACCGACGTGCTTATCTCACGTGAAGAAAATTTACCCGAACTGCGGATAAAAATTGACCGCGAGAAAGCGGGTGTATTGGGAATTAACGTTGCCGACATCGCCAACACGATTAATACTTGTATAAATGGTACTGTCGCGTCGCTCTACACCGATCCGGTTACCGGGAATCAATACAACATCCTCGTCCGATTGAAACAGAGTTTCCGCGACAATCTTGATGATATCGGCAACGTCGTCCTAACCACACCAAGTGGCCAAACCGTATTACTTCGGAATGTCGCAACCGTTCAACGGACAAATTCACCGGTACAAATCGACCGCAAGTACCAACAGCGTTTGGTGGAAGTCACCGCAAACGTCACCGACCGTGACTTGGGAAGTGTGGCGAATGACATTCAGGCGAAACTGGATAAAATCCAAGTCCCGCCGGGATTTGAATTGAAGATGACCGGTAACGTCGAACAACAGAAGAAAACATTCAGCGATTTATTAATGGCGTTCGCATTGGCAATATTGCTCGTATATGTCGTGATGTCGTCGCAATTCCAATCTTTACTTGACCCGTTCATCATAATGTTTACGGTACCGCTTGGACTCGTCGGTGTATTGTGGGCGCTCTTCCTCACTAACACCACGTTATCGGTAACTTCGTTTCAGGGAATTATCGTGATGGTCGGTATCGTGGTATCCAATGGTGTGCTATTGGTTGACTTTACCAATCGCACCCGTTTGCAGGGTGTACCGCTGTTCGATGCTGTAGTGAAAGCAGGTGTGACGAGATTAAAACCGATTTTGATGACGTCACTCGTAACGGTAATCGGTCTGTTACCGATGGCGCTCGGTGTAGGTGGTGAATCGACTCAGGCACCGTTGGCATTGGCGGTTATCGGTGGATTGACGGTATCGACGGCGTTGACTCTGTTCTTCGTTCCGGTGCTTTATACAATATTCGAACAGCGCTTCAAACGCGAACCGGTAAACGAAGAAGAGTACAAAGCGTAGTAATTATTCAAGTCGCGTGAGGAAAAATTAATCGCCGATGGATCCGGCTTCCTGACGCATGCGGAGCGGTAAATCGCGGACATCACCGCCGTGCAGAATCCAACGGCTGGCGATAGCGGAAGAGTATCGTTGTAAAAAGCGGGTGCGGTCGAATCCTTCGGCGATTTTTCGAATCTCGTTGCGGTCGAATGAAAGTGATTTCAATTCATTGATTCCCGCAATCAACGATTCGGCTGTGGATTCACTGAATCCGGTTCCGGTAACCGGAAGATGATCCCTCTTTGCACGGGTCGGTATCACGACGGTTTCCATTGCACCACCGCGTGCGTACGCCACTACCGGCGTTCCCGTCGCCATCGCCTCCACCGGAACGATACCGAAATCCTCTTCTCCCGGAAATAGCAACGCGGTTGCATCCCCATACAGTTTATTCAACCCCTCGCCATCCACCGGCCCTTGGAAGTGTACCGTCTTACCGGCAATCTTCTGCAGATTTTTTTTCTCCGGGCCATCACCGACGATGACGAGGCGGAATCCGGCGCGATTGGCCGCTTCGACGGCAAGGTCAACCCGCTTGTATGGAACGAGTGATGTGACGATGAGGAAATAATCACCGGACTGATTCCCAACCGTAAATCGACTTGTTTCCACCGGAGGATAAACCACTTCTGCTTCACGCCGCCAGTGGTGGTTGATACGCCGTCGGACGTGGTGGCTGTTGGCAAGATAGTGGTCGGCGCGTGAAGCGCTGATGACATCCCATTCCCGAAGTCGCCGTCCGGCTACCGTCGCCGCCATTCGGAAAAACGGTCCATGCTTCCGCTCACCGAAATATTCCCAAAACAATTCCCACACATACCGCATCGGGGTATGAATGTATGATACGTGAAGCGCATCCGAGCGCGACAACACACCCTTTGCTACCGCATGCGATGTCGAGAGCACCAAATCGTATTGCGATAAATCGAAACTTTCGATTGCGGCGGGGAAGAAGGGGAGGTAGTACCGGTATTTTTCTTTGACGAGTGGAAGTTTCTGAATGAAACTCGTGTGGATATTGCATTCGGCAATGCGCCCCTGCACCCGCCCTGGCACGTGCAATAACGTGTATAAATCGCATGGCCCGACAAGTTCGCATATCGCGTCGAGAACTTTCTCGCCGCCGCGCATTCCAGTCAACCAATCGTGTACAAGGGCTATTTTCATGTGGCCTAATTTTCGAGAAGCGTGGTTAGAAAATCAAGGAACTGCTTTAACGTTTCGATTTCTTTTGTGTCTTTGCTTACCCAATCATCTTTGATTATTGAAATCTCGTTTGTACAACCCGGTTGAAGAATGCTTACGGCAAGCGCGATTTTAGATTTTTGGCGATTCCGTTCAATTACAGCCGGTTCTTTACCCCAACTCTTTTTTCTTTCACCACTAGTCGATTCGTGATAGGTGTCAGCATTTGCCATTAAGTCAGGATAAACTTGGTCCCCACATTCAAGTAATATTTTCTCAAGTGCTCCATTGGAGGTATTGTCTGGCAAAATATATATCGCTTTTTTGGGATTAGCACCATCGACTCCCGGCGGTGTTTTTGGAAGATCAATCGAACTTTCATGGAAAGCGTTAAATACTTTACTCGCGACGTCAGATGGTTTTTTATTGTCTGCATCAGCCACTACTAATAATGAATAGAGTTCGGGAATCTGCTTTTGATCTATGAGACTTTGAAGAAGAGAAGCGAACACACCAAATGCGCCACCACGGACGGCATTTATAGCAATGGAATGATTCTGATTTGTGTAAAAAGCTGGTCGATAAATTGGCGCATAATATTTTAAATCTCTTTTACTCTCTTTACTAAAGTCAGGTAAACGAATTAAAGTTGTCCAAGAGCTTAACTCTTCCCGGGTATGAAACACACTCATTCTATCATCAAATTGAGAGAACCCTAATAACTCCAAACATTTGCCGATAAAAGCTTGGTCATGTGGTCCCTCGACTGCAATTATTGAGTAGTTCATTTCTTACCTCGGATCGAATCCGTATTCAGCTCTTAGTGCATCAAGTTTATCGCCCGGATACCTGATTACACGTTTCTCAGGATTTTCGTTTTGTTGATTAAGGTGGTATGCTACAAAATCAACATTCTCAATCTTTTCGGATGCGGATAGAATCGCATCGAGTGCTTCGAGGCTGTGTGTTGTGCAGAATAATTGAACGTTCATTTCTTGACATGCATTAATTAGCCATACAAATGTTTCTTGAAGTGCTTCAGAATGAAGAGAACTTTCAATCTCATCAATACCTAAAGCTCCTCCCTGTGTAGCAGCTAAACGGACAATGATTCCAAAAACTTTTTTGAGACCGTCTCCAAAAATGGATAAAGGTGGAAAATGAAGTTTCTTATGATGAATTGTTAGTACACCCTGACCTCTTAATTGATTTCCGGGAAACAGAATCTCTAGGTCTTCGATATTTGAATCGAATTTTCTTAATAAACTAAGTATTTCGGGTTTATTGTTGTTTATTACAGCTTGTGTATAATCCTGAAGGTAATTAATAGTCGTTAATTCAGAAGGTGAAATTATAGAAAACTTTAAATAGGGCAAACCTCTTGCATCTTCGGAGCTAGAAATAATCTCGTACCAAGTTTTAATACTATGCTTTGAACGATTGTCGTTAAAAACCAAATCAAAGTTAAGTCTGATTCCTCGTTTGTATGGATTATTTTCGTAATAATTCGACGCCTCTTCATCTAGCATTCTATCGAAGTCTGGTTTATTTTCCTCGACAACTTCTTCATAATCCACAGAAAACCATATCTTATTAGGCGAGATCTCTCCTTCTATTTGTATCGGTATTTCAAATGGTGTTGTTTTGTCCAGATTAAAAGAATGAGGAAAAAGTGTCACGATTTCTTGGGCAACGCTTCCGAACCAGAATCGCCCTCTCGGCATAGAATGATTATTTGTTACTGATCTCCAATTTGGGATGTCTAGTGGGTTACAAAATAACTGGATTGCTTCTAATGCAGAAGTCTTCCCACTATTATTTTTCCCCACGAACACATTCACATCCCCCAATCCTTCGAAGGACATCTCTTCCATGCCACGAAAACGATGGATGGTTAAGCTCTCAAGATGTTTCATGTTCGTTCCTCCTTTTTCCCTTTTCTTTCCCACTCTACCAAATATAAGTACCGCATCACGAAATTCATGCAATCGAATACACACGACGTTACCCCGGCGAACCCATCGAGGAAACCAAGTTTCAGGAAATATCGCTCGAGTGTGCGTATAAACGGCTTCCAGAACAACCACTTCCACGCCAGCCCGACCGAAGGCCGAACCCCTTGGTTCCACGCATACTCCGCTTCGAACCGCGCATTGAATTGCAACTTGCGGAGTAACATATCCGCCGTGGGATACGTTTCGTGCAACAACGGATGCTTCAGGATACCGACTTTTCCCGTGCCGGCAAGCCGCTCATGGATATGTTTTTCTTCGAACCGGTACATCCCACGTTTGAACAATCGTAACTGATAATCGGGATAAACCCCACCCCACCGCATCCCCTTACCAAGAATATGGTTGAGGCGTGGAAACAAAAATGCGTCGCACTTTCCCTCATCCATCGCGCGAAAAAATTCTTCCCGGCTCTCCGGCGTTACTCGCTCATCCGCATCGAGATAGAGTATCCAGTCACCGTGACAGGCGTCGATGGCAATATTCTTATTCGTATTCAGCATGCCGATATTCGGGCGCGCAATGACAATAGCTTTGTGAGTCCTGCAAATTTCCGCTGTCGCATCAGTCGACTCCGCATCTACTACAACGATTTCATCGGCGAACGAAACCGCATCCAGCGTCTCACCGATGAGTTTTTCCTCATTGTGTGCCAGCATTGCGACGGACAATTTCATTCAGAGCTCTCCGTTCGTAAAATCGAAAAACCCAGCCATTCAATCAAACGCTGCGCGCGCGCAGTAACGCCCCAGCGAGTCTCATATTCGCGAATCCGAATCCGCCTGCTTTCCCAGCCGGTATTATTCAATAAATCGATCGTCTTCTCCATCCAACGCGATGGGAAATTATTCGGAATCGCTTCATCACCAAATCCTGCCGCTGTCCATTGCCGCAAAGTAGCATCATCGACTAACAACACCGGAAGGCCGACTTCTACCGCGCGAATCAGCGGCTCAAATAGTTCCTCCGAATCAAATCTCGGCAGCCAGACAACCGAAGCCGCCGACCAAACCATCTCTTCTTCATATTCCGACAAATCGGATAGTACCCGCCACATTCCAAATCGGAACAACCGGTCGCGAATTGTATCGATTGCCTCGCTCGGAGACGAACGTCCGAAAACAATCACTGCATCAGGATCGGTAGTAAGTAGCGATTCGCACATGGTGGTACAATCCAACCAACTTTGGGTGCGATTG
>CAZPUW010000040.1:0-12511 GCA_964589795.1 uncultured bacterium | reverse complement strand
CACCGCGCAACCCCGGGATGTCGATAATGCGGATACTGTTGGCAAGTGCGCGTTTGGAGTAAAATGCGTGATCGAAAATCTGCATATAAAACAGTCGAAAGAAAATCACGCTTAACAGCACCAACGCAATCGCTCGTGCGATGATAAGGCGACTTACTTTTGATTCGGATTGGTTCATTTTTTGCCAAATGGCGACAAAGCGGAGCGAGCGACGGCGAAGAGTGTAGTGTATGCCAACGAGGGGAGACCGACATAAAATAGCTGTTGAATGAAATTTCCACCGGTGCGTGAATCGACAAATTGAATCAAAATCTCGCACACCAAACCACCGAAGACGATCGAACCAATCCAGCGTAGTCGTGTCAATGGCGATGTTGTTTCGCGCCCGCGGCTTAGGAACCACAACGCCGGTATCCAGCCGATTGCGGTTATACCAAGCGGTAATCCCGCCAGCGAATCGGCAATCGGGCTGATGATGAATGCGGCAATGATTGCGCGGTAGGGTGAACTGGTCAGCGCCCCCCACAGCAACCCAATCCATATCAAATCGGGGACGGCATTACCAAGCGCGATGCGGCTTCCAAATACAATTTGGAACGGCACCAACAAAAAGAGGTAGCGGGGAAATTTGAAATAGTCGGTCATTGATCGACATCCCCTTCTTTACCAACTTGGTCGTAATTTGTCAGGATGAAAACTTCTTCAACGCCATCAAGGTCTTGGGTCGTGGCTACCGGGAGAATTTGGAAGTGGCTCGAGGGTGCCGGCATCGGAAGTTGTTTTGCTACCGAGATTCCTTTCGGATATACCGCGCCGACTCCGGCGGACACCCAAACATCACCTATGCGCACATCGGATGTAAGCGGAACCCCATCGATATGAAGTTCACCGATATGGTCAGCCCGCAGGATGCCTTCCACCCGCGAACGGCGGTTACGTACCGCGACTCCCATTTGCGGGTCGCCGATAATTTCCACTTCCGAAGAAAACATCCGCGCCGACAATACCCGCCCTACTAAACCAGTAGTCGTCATCACCGGCATCGGTGACTCTATCCCGTTACTTTTTCCGAGATTGATTACGATGCGACGGTTACCGATACGGCGATAGCGTGCAATAACTTGCGCATTCTTGAACAGCCAACCGGTGGGAGGGGAAAAATTGAGCATGGTACGAAGGCGGTCGTTCTCTGCCATTGCTTCACGCAGGAATGAATTCTCTGCATTCGCTTTCATCAGCTCTTCGCGGAGACGGGCGTTATCGGGCCAAAGCGCAATCGTGCGTGGTATCCACAACAGCGGCGACGTCACCCATGCCGTTCCGGTCGTGAGGGTCGCACGGAGCGCAGAGCCGGTTGCTCCACCCGTTGCGATAGCGAGTAGAATGGAAGCAATCCACAAGGCAAGCGCCACCCAAGAATCAAGGTGGCGCCGCCAAAAGTTTTTGAAGATTGTGGGCACTTATTGAGATGTCGGGCAGATGCCCAACCTCCGGGTTTAATTTTTCAATTACATCAATCGCCAAATGTAATTCGCGAATGAGTGATTAAAGCATTTTCTTTTCTAATTTTGTTTCCGCGCAATTTGCGCAACGTTGCGATTAGTATTTCGTTTGACTGTATTTCTTGCAACAGCAGACCAGTCAGAACCTGACTTTTGCATAGCTTCTAAATGCCACTCAATGGCTGTGTTCATCCTTTTCAATAAGCTTTCCAGAGTCCGAGCCGTTGCCACACATCCTGGTAAATCAGGAACGTAAGCAGCAAAATTATTTTTTGTTTTTTCAATAACGATTAAATAGCTTTGCCCTTTCATTTTTGCCCCTTCAATCCAGCTTGTTTTAAAATTGAATTCCACGTCCCTTTTGGTAAATCTTGGTTCGGATGGCCCGCTAAAGTAACTGTTCCTGATTTTGTCGGATGTTGGTATTGACGATGGCTGCCATTGAATTGTATTAAAGTCAATCCTTTCGATTCAAGTAGCCGGATTCCATCCTTAACTTTCATGTTGACTCAGTAGTTCATTTGTCAATTAGTTACTATAGGATTGGCAAATAAATATAATTCCCCACTGTGTATTAATTTTCCAACAACACCTTGCTCAACCGTTCAAAGTCGTCCAGCACTTTACCGGTTCCGCGCACAACGCAAGTCAGTGGATCTTCTGCGACTTCGACCGGAAGCGAGGTCTCTTCCCGTAACTTCGCATCGAGTCCACGTAACAATGCACCACCACCCGTCAGGATAATGCCACGGTCGCGGATATCTGCCGCAAGTTCCGGTGGGGTCTTTTCGAGTGCCTGCCGAACCGCCTTTACAATCGAGGCAACCGGATCACTAATCGCTTCGCGGATATCGGCACTGGTGACTTCTACTGCCTTCGGGATGCCATTGACCAAGTCACGCCCTTTGGCTAGCATCGACAACTCTTCTTCAAGCGGAAATGCACTACCAACTTTGCACTTGATGTCTTCCGCCATCCGTTCACCAATCATAAGGTTGTAATTCCGGCGCATGAAACTCACGATCGCATCATCCAACTCATCACCGGCAATACGAATCGATGTATCCGCAACAATGCCTCCGAGCGAAATCACCGCGATTTCCGTTGTACCCCCACCGATATCGATAACCATACTACCGAGTGGTTCGAGCACCGGCAAACCTACACCCAGCGCCGCCGCCATCGGTTCCGCAATCAGGTATACTTCACGGGCACCGGCTTGTTCCGTCGAGTCGCGGATAATTCGTTTTTCCGCTTTAGTAACACCTGAAGGAACGCAAACGATAATGCGTGGACGGTTGAGCGGGTTCTTGATAACTTTGCGGATGAAACTGCGAATCATTATCTCGGCAACATCGTCGTCGTCGATAACGCCGTCCCGCATCGGTCGAATCACTTCGATATTGCGGTGCCCCTTCCCCATCATCTCGCGGGCGGAAGCGCCGATAGCGATAACTTTACGGTCGTTGCGGTTCAACGCGACCACCGACGGTTCACGGACAAAAATACCGCGTGACTTGACATAAATCAGTGTGTTCGCAGTACCGAGGTCGATAGCGATATCATTGGTAAAAAAATTGGAAAACCAGCCCATTCAATTATCTCAAAAAACTTCTTTGTATATGTGTGTTTCTTACCATTGTTTGGTAAATGTCTGTACGAATGTCTAATGCGGCCCCGGACGCAGGAAAATACAAAATTCCTGAACCTGATTAAGTGTGTAAGTCGGCGTCACGTTTACAACCGGTTCGTATCCCGGAATAATTGTTAACTCGTCTAAATTCCGGGGTGCCGGATAATAAAGCAACCCATTCCCAATCGCCAGGTTTCGCCCATTGTAGATGTAATCGATAGCCGGTGATGCATAATATACTTGATCCGGCGACGACGAATACGGGTAATCGACCGCAAATACTTTTTTCCCGGCGCGTGCGAACGGTGATAAGTTATCGGTATAGCTTATCCATGCTGCCTGTGGTGTCTGTATCCCGTCACCATTACCATACCCATAAAACATTGCGTCTTGGGCGGCACCGTCGAGCGTCTGGACTAAATCCGAATATCGTGTCATCGCTCCCATATTTTGGCCGATGACAAAGAAATTAGGATGGCCGGATATTGTCCTTGCCGAATCGGCAAATTCAATCAACAGTGTTTTCATTGCACTGTCAGGATTGGAGATTCCGGTCTCATTCGCCCGAAATTCCATTCCTGTAAGATACACGCCATCGAAACCTGCTTGCAAAATCCGCGATAAATAAGAACTGTCGCGGCCAAACATGATTTGCTTCCACGCGGTGTCCCAATACTTCACCAGCCATCGTGCCGGATAATTCGGCCTTGCCGGGGCTCCTTGCTGTATTAACCAACTCGGTGCCGTTGTCGAAGGTGTAGTGCCGTTTGCCGCTACCCAATCACTATGCCAGTAAAACCGGTTTGTTTCCGCCACTCCGAGAGACAAGTAGGCAAATATCAGACAGTTACCACGTGCCCGCAATAAATCAATCTCACCCCGTTGGTATGCCGAACCATCGTCGCCGTTTTGGCTGTAATCCATTACGACGAGGTCATACCCACTCGATGAAATGGTGTTCATGTAAAGTTGCCGGTCGGCTGCACTCGTTCCCGTCGAGTGATCCTTCGGACAACCCGATAAAAACAGCAGCAATGTAACCAAGGAAATAGAGAGTAGATATTTCATAATTCTCACAAATGCCGAAAATGCCTGCGTCCAGTAAAATACATCGAAATACCAAGTTGATTTGATGTCGCAATGGCTTCTTTATCCCGTATCGAACCACCCGGTTGCACAATCGACCGAACACCTGCCGCTACTGCTTTCTCAACGCCATCCGGGAACGGGAAGTATGCGTCGGAAGCCAGTACCGATCCGGTTAAATCGTGTCCGAAAGTCGTAGCGCGGCGTAATGCATTTTCCACCGCATCGACCCGGCTCGTTTCACCGCCGCCGATACCCATCGTTGCATAGCCATCACCGACCCGCTTCGCAAAGACAATGGCGTTCGACTTCACCCCTTTGACTACTGCCCACGAAAATTCAAGCAGTTTCAATTCTTCCGCATCCGATGCGTGGTCGGTGACACACTTCCAATCCGCGACGGGTGTGATTCCCGCGTCGTTTTCTTCAACCAACATTCCACCCATCACCCGGCGGAATTCATAAGGGAAATGTGGTGGTTCGCCATACAATTTACCGACAATCCAGCGCAAGTTTTTCGCACCGGCCAATACTTCACCCGCTTTTTCTTCGGCTGGTTCAATCGAGAAGACCACTTCGGTAAACCGTTCGCGTATCGCGTGCGCCGTAGCTTCATCCAATGGACGATTCACTGCCACCACGCCACCGAATGCCGATGTTGGGTCGCATGCCACCGCTTCACGGTATGCATCTAATAATGTCGCTCCGGTTGCGACACCGCATGGTGATGAGTGTTTGACTATAACACACGCCGGTTGGTCGAATGATTTTACAATCCGTGTCGAAGCATCGACGTCCATCCAGTTATTGAATGAAACTTCCTTGCCGCCAATCGTTCGAGTTCCTGCCAATGCAAAGGTGTCTTCACCCGCCAGACGATAGATTGCACCACGTTGAGCAGGATTTTCACCATATCGCAAATGTTCCGGGTTGACCATTGGAAGTGCGAACCACTTTTGCCACTCTTTCGGATCCGGGTTCAGTGCTCGGGCGATGAGGGCATCATAGCATGCAGTACGGGCAAATACTTTTGCCGCTAATTTCCGGCGTGTCTCTTCATCCACACCGCCGTGTGCTTCGATTTGTGCTAATACTTCTTTGTAATCGTCGGTATCGCAAATGACCACTACAGATTCCGCATTCTTTGCGGCACTGCGAAGCATCGACGGCCCGCCAATATCAATTTGCTCGATTAACTCTTCGCCACGTTTTCCCGAAGCGAGTGCTTCTTCGAATGGATACAATGTCACCGCTACTAAATCAATCGGTGGAATGTTATGTGTTATTGCTTGGTTGATATGTTCGGGAACATTGCGGCGGTATAGCAATCCACCGTGTACTTTCGGATGGAGCGTTTTGACGCGCCCTTCGAACAATTCCGGTGCACCGGTGTAATCGGCGATTTCAGTTACCGGGATACCGGCATCGCGAATGGCTTTAGCGGTTCCACCGGTTGAGAGAAGTTCCGCGCCGTGTTTATGGAGTGCCGATGCAAACTCGGTAAGTCCGCGTTTATCGGAATGGGAAAGGAGCGCCCTGCGAATCGGGATGATATTGCTCATTGTGGTTTTCCTATGTAGAGTTTTTCACAATAAAATAAAATTACTTGCTGGTAATACCGAAAATGTGTGCTATCGTTTGCTCGATAACGATTGGAAATATTTTATGTTCGACCGGCAAGATGCGCACGGCAAGGGTTTCCGCAGTATCATCGGGCAGTACCGGTACGGGAACATGTACGATGATGTCCCCTTTGTCATACTCTTCATTCACGAAATGAACCGTCGGGCCGCTCCAGTTTGCACCGCTTGCAATTACCGCTTCGTGGACGTGGTGTCCCCACATTCCTTTTCCACCAAACTCCGGGAGCGGGCCAGGATGAATGTTTAATATCCGGTTTGGAAAACGCTTGCACAATTCCGCCGGTAACAGCCGTAGATAGCCGCACAACACAATTAGTTCCGCATTACTCGCTTTTACTGCATCCGTTACTGCAGACTGCCATTGTTCGGCACTCGCAAATTCTTTCGCAACTAACCGTTGATGCGGAACTCCAAATTCCTTTGCGATTTCTTCCGCACCGCATTCCCTGTCTGTCACCAATAACACCGGTTCAGCCGCAACCCACCCTTCGCGGATGGCTTCGAGAATCGCTTGTAAATTAGAACCGCGTCCTGAAGCGAAAAATGCAATTTTCAATTTCATGCTTTACGTTCCGTTAATGATAAAGTGATGGTATTCTTAAAAATCTTCGCATCGCCGCCGATAGGAACCGTTACCCGCTGCGAAAAATGTCCATACGGAAAACCGGATACCACCGGCACTCTCCGCTTACCGACTAACTCGGTTACTCGTCGCGCGGTGAAAGCATTTTTTTGTGGTTCGATTACACCTTCGTATGTACAAAATTGTCCGACGATGACTCCCACAACCCGCTTGAACACACCACCGAGCGCAAGTTGTACCAGCATCCGGTCGATGCTGTACTCATCCTCCCCAACGTCTTCCAGTAACAATATCGCATTCTGATAACTCGGTGAATAACGGGTTCCCGAAATAGCGGCGATTAGTGAAAGGCACCCACCAAGCAAAACTCCGTTCGCCGTTCCCGATTTTTCTACTGTTACCGAATAAGATTGCGGTTGCGCTTCACCGACCCAATTCTTCCACGTATTCATTGTGATACCGTTTGCATCGAATCCGTTGGAAGCCGCTACCACCGGGCCACTCAACGTGACCAGTTTCCGTTTTTCGTACAATGCGAGCGAAAGTGCGGTTAGGTCGGAGAATCCCGTTATCCATTTCTTTTCGACGCCGGGATAAGGGATAGCATCCAATAACCGCATCGTACCGTAACCGCCGCGTGTTACCATTACCGCATCGCAATCAGTTTTACAAATCGCCTGAATCAAATCTTTTGAACGGATTTCATCTGGTGCGGCGAGAAACGCTTCACCCCGGTGTTCCGGTTCAATCGAACAACCGGGCGAGCAACTCACCTGATAACCGAGTTTAGTTAATTCGCTGGTGCCGTGTTGAAGTAATTCGGGTTTCGATGAACCTGCCGGTGCGATAACTCGTATATGCGCACCTGCCGGTAGTGGTGGTGGAACTGTTCTCTTGTTCATTCCCATAATGGTGTGATGAGACGGTATTCGCCGAAACCGTCTTGATCGACAAAAGTAAAATGTTGATTCGACTTGGAATAGTACCAAATCTCGTAGGGTCGTCCTTGTGTGACGAATGGATGTGATTCAACGTCGGTTGGTTCACCGAACAGGATATAAACCATCCCTCTGTCGGTATCCCACCCTTCCCGCGACCGCGAGAAACGTGCATTGGCGGCATCCACCCGCCGGTAATATTCCTGCATCTTTTCGTTCGTTACCGTGTTCGGGGATGGGTCGCGCTGTGCCCAGTAATTTCGGAATGCTTGCTCCCGTTTATCCCCTTCGAATTTCAACAACGAATCGACCGACTTCTCCGGCAGGACATATTTTAACTGCTTAATTGCTTTCTCTAATTCGAATACTTGCGCCGGCAATCCAAGAATGCCAATCCGGTATTTCACATTCCGTACAACGCGTTGTCCCGCTTGTTCGAAGATGAACTGATGGTCATATGTTCCCGAACTTAGGTTAGCCACCGGAATTGGGTATGCCATCGTAAATGCGCGGTGATCAGCATCCAAGAATATCATCGTATCTAATACCGCTTCGCCTTTTTCCTTGATGATTTTCTCATGAATGCGTGTCGTACCGGTTCCGACCGGAACCATCTGCAAATACACCCACGCTGTGTCCTGTCCGGGATAAAGCAAATCGGTTGTTGATGGAATGAAATCGGTTGGTTGTATTGGTTTATCTATCCACCTTGCAATTACCGGAGTCGTTACCGCCAAGCTGTCACCCGAGCGTTTGAATAAAGTGATGTCTGCAGTCTCTTCCCAATTCAAGCGGGTGTCGTTATCCGTTACCTTGACGAAGAGTTTATATTTACCCGGTTCAACGTCTACCGTTCGCTTGGTGTAGAAAAAATCGGTACGGCTGATGCTCTTAGCGAAGGTATGGACGACGATACTGTCCATCCATGCAACCACTACGCCCGGTTCTTTCCGGTGTTTCCTTTCGGTCTTACTCAATTCTGCGGACACTTCAAAAACGGCTTTGTAGGTAGAGTCATGTTTGACATATTGGAAAACATTGTAGGGAACACGAATCGCAATCAAGACGCGTGACATTTCGGGATGGTCGGAAAAAATTGTTTCCGGTGCCAATCGGAATTTCGGCATGCCGATTTCCAATTCACTATTCGGATTCGACATCTGAAACTGAGCGAATGCGCAGCTCAGTAACAGTAGAAACAGAATAAAAACGAATGAAAAACGATTTGGCATGTATTTCCTGTTAAAAACGAACACCGGATACCAGTGTTACGAATTTACCGCGATAGAAAGGGTGTTCGGTACGACCCCTTTCCATCCCCCTTCCCATGCTTCCGTCAATGTGACAGAAGCCATTTTTCCTGTTCTCAAAAGTGCGTCAGGTATTTCTACCCGATAGTCGATTTCTGGTGCATCCCATACCGTCCGCCCCCAGCAAACGCCTCTCTCCTTCCCTTCCACCAGTACATCGACTTTTCTACCAACTTGTTTCTTGTGGAAAGTATCAGCGATTTCGAATCCGACATCGAGAATTTTTTCCCGGCGTTCTTCCGCTATCTCCCGCGATGCCGTCGGTTCAGTCAATAGATTCGCTCGTGTTCCCTCTTCCGGTGAATAAAGAAATACGCCTAACCGCTCGAAACCCGCCTCACCGACAAAGTCATACAGTTGCTCGAATTCTTCATCCCCTTCACCCGGATAGCCAACGATTATGCTGGTTCGGATAACCACGTCGGGTATCGCTTCCCGCATCCGTTTTATCCAGAACAACAGATGGTCAGGCCCTTTCTTACGTCCCATCGACCATAAAATTTTCGGATGACTGTGCTCAATCGGGTAGTCGATATAGGGAACCAATGTTTTCGTCGAAGCAAGCACTTCTAAAAATTTATCATTGAATGCCGGTGGATGGGTATAGAGAATCCGTAACCACGGGAACGCTAAATCATCCAATTCATGCATCAATTGCGAAAACAATTCCGGTTGTTCTAAGTCCTTGCCGTAATCGTTTAACTCCTGCGCTACAACAATCAGTTCCTTTACTCCGCGGCTTCGCAGTTGCTCAGCTTCCTGCACTAACTCGCGCATCGGTGTTGATTTGTACTTTCCCCGCATCATCGGTATCGCGCAATACGAGCATCCGCGGTTACAACCGTCCGCTATTCTCAGATATGCGCTATGTTTCGGAGTCAATAATTTTCGCGGTATCGGCCCTTGCAATGAAATCGGCCCTTTGTCGATAGTAAGCCGTTCCACTAAGTACTGCCACTCTTCCACACCGTACGTACCATCCACTTCCGGCAATTCGCGTTGCAATTCTGCGCCACTTCGCGTAACAAGGCAACCGATAACGAATACGTTCTCGATTACCCCTTCCGATTTCAATTTTATCGCATTTAGAATTTCGCTAATGGCTTCTTCCCGCGCCGGTTCGATAAAACCGCACGTATTGACCACCACGGCGCGCGCATGGTTGGCGTTCCGTTCGATTTTTACCCCGCGGCTTTCCAATAAGCCGAGAAATCGTTCGCCATCCACGCTATTTTTCGAACAGCCGAGTTGAACCAAGTGTACGCCGCGTTCCGAAAGAGGATTCATTCACCTACCATTGCTTCGGCAAAACTCCGGGCATCGAATACTTCGATGTCTTCCATCTTTTCGCCAGTCCCCACCCACTTCACCGGCAATCCGAGCCTTTCTTTAATCGCAAAAACAAACCCGCCTTTGGCAGTGCCATCCAATTTGGTGACAATCAATCCTGTCACTCCGGCTTGTTTGCCGAATATATCTGCTTGCGAAAGCGCATTCTGTCCCGTCGTTCCGTCCAATACCAACAACACTTCATGCGGTGCGCCCGGTAGCGCTTTACCAATCACTCGCACCACTTTTTCCAGTTCCGCCATCAAGTTCTTTTTCGCTTGTAATCGTCCTGCTGTATCGACAAGAACGATATCCCGGCCTCGCGCCAATGCCGCACTCACTGCGTCATGTGCCACTGATGCCGGATCCGCCCCCTCTTTCGCCGAAATAAATTCTGCACCTGATCGCTTTGCCCAAATTTCCAATTGTTCTACCGCTGCTGCCCTGAATGTATCACCCGCCGCCGCAACGACCGTCAGTCCCTGCTTTTGATAGAATGACGCGAGTTTTCCCAGTGTCGTCGTTTTACCCGAACCATTGACACCGACGAGCAAAATCACATGTGGTTTGCTAATCGGATAACTCAATTCACTTGATGGCAATAAACTGACTAACGCTTCTTTGATTAGCCGTTTCAGCGAAGCCGAATCATTTTCACCGCGTTGTACTTTTTGTTTCACATCGGCGACGATTCGATTCGCAATATCCGGTCCGAAATCCGCCGAGATAAGTATTTCTTCCAAATCATTCAGTACTGCCGCATCGATACGGGGGCGCCCCGTAACGATTTCCGTTACCTTCTCGACAATCGCAGTTCTGGTTTTAAAAAGTGTATCTTTTAGTTTGCTGAATAAGCCCACGTAGTGCCTCGGTTACCGCTCGGGATGACGGGTATCTTCGCCCCATCGTAGTTTCTCGCGCAATACTTGGTAGAATAATTTCCCGTTAAAATTCACCAACTTCACATTGAACGGTGCGCGTTGTACTGTCATCATTTCACCGTATTCAATCGTATCGACGTACTCACCGTCGGCCATAACATTCGCAATGAAACCCGGATCCGTTTCAATCGTCAGTTTCCGGTCGCTTCGAATCACCATCGGGCGGTGTGCGAGCGTGTGCGGACATATCGGATTCAAAATCAACGCATCGAGCGTCGGTTCCAGAATTGGCCCGCCCGATGAAAGCGAATAGCCAGTCGAGCCGGTTGGGGTCGAAATAATAATGCCGTCGGACGTGTACATATTCAGGAACTCACCGTCGATTGCGGTACGTATTCGTATGGTGCGGCTGTGGTGTCCCCGGTCGAACACAAAATCATTTAACGCAAGAAGTGTTTTTGAATTACCACCGGTTTTACCCGCTTGTAACAGCATCCGTTCTTCGTAGTGGAATTGGCCGGCTAACAGCGTATCCGTCCACCCGTACAACTCCGGTATCGAAAGTTCCGCAAGGTAACCCAGTCCGCCAAGATTGATGCCGAGTATCGGGGTTTCCGCGTCTGCGACTTCACTGACGCACCGCAACAGCGTACCGTCGCCACCGAATGAGAGTACCACATCGAGCCGTTGTGCCACGTCGCCGATACGCGCGGTTTCAAATTCACCAAGATGATCCAAATCTTTTAGCGATTCGTCGATGATCAGTTCGACGTCGCGATGCGCTATCCACCGTATAAAGTTCGGCACTTCCTGCCATACTTTCGGTTTGCGTAGATTGGCAAAGATACCTATTCGTAACCGCTCACTCATGAGTTGCCGTCCGTCAATTCGTCAAATTTGCGCAACTTCTTTTCCGCATCCTGCAATTTTTGTTGGCAATATTTGAACAGCGTCTGCCCCTCTTCGTATGCCGCCAACGACGATTCGATGGAAATCTCACCGTCTTCCAACGCTTGCGCCAGTTCTTCCAAGCGTTCGACTGCCGCTTCAAACGTCATTTTGGTTAAATCGATTGTGACTTTGCTTGAGTTGTTGTCGGACATGATTACACCTGTTCCATCGTGGTTGCGAAAATCTCACCTTCCTGAACCAGAATAGTCAATGCAGTACCCGGCTGTGCTTGTTTCGGTGAGCGCACAATTGTCCCGTCGCTCTTTTTGACTACCGCAAATCCTCGCGCCAATAACCGTAACGGATTCAGCGCTTCGAACCGCATCGTAAGAGAATTTATTTTTTCACTGCTACGGGATAAAATCGTTTTAAATGCCAACATCGAGCGCCGGTCTAAATCATCTAACCGTTGCGACAACTGCATCAGCCGGTCGATTGGCCGCCGGAAGCCGCTCCGTTTCATCAACTGCTCGATCCGTTGCCGTTCCGTACGCAATCGCCGTTGTAAAATGCCTGTCATACTTCGCCGTTGGTCTTCGAGCGAAGCCAGCGTCTCATCCCGCGACGGTGTTACCATCTGGGCTGCGCCTGTGGGAGTCGGAGCCCGCACATCTGCCGCAAAATCGCTCAACGAAAAATCAATTTCATGTCCCAC
>CAZPUW010000039.1:0-12541 GCA_964589795.1 uncultured bacterium | reverse complement strand
ACTCCAATGCAAGATTGTACTCACCCCTCCAATCATAAACAGACCCAATAGATTGATAAGAAGTTGCGGTTTCGAGATCTTCTTCTCCCCGGTGTTCCAAGTTCAACACCAAAGCACGCTGATAAGCGTTAAGCGTCTTATCAAAGTGAAATTGTTCATCCTCATACTCCCCCGCTTTATTGTAAAATTTCACCGCTTGTTCTCAAACTTCGGCGCGATCGTAGTGCATAGCGATTTCAAACCAGTGCTGAGCCGATTCGGCATAGAGGCGTACCATTGTATCGGCAGCAAGTTGGTGAAGTTTGCGTAATTGCTTCTTGAGTTGCATCTCATAAGCAGCATCGCGTAGGAGAATATGGCTGAAGAGGTAACGCAATTCCTGGATCTCGTTCCAAATGTATTCTTGCTCGCCGGCAGCGAGTAGTTGCGGTAGTGCGTCCGTTTTTTTCCTGTCGTTCACATGGAGCGTTTGCAACACCTCAGCGAGTACTTGCACGGAAAATTCTCTGCCGAGGACACTCGCGGTATGAACCACTTGCTTTAAGTCAGCTTGCAAGCGGTCGATCCGCGCCACCAGCACTGCTTGCACATTCGTTGGCAGTTCGATGCCGGTTGCGGCGAGGGTATAGCGATTGTCGATGAGCTTGAGTTGATCTGTTTCCAGCAAATAGCGCACGAGTTGCTCGCAGAAAAATGGATTACCCTGCGAACGAGCATAGAGATACTTTGCGAGTGAGGCGTCGATGGGGTATTCGAGTAAATTTGCAGTAAAGTCGGCGATCTGTTCAACCGATAGCGCACTTAAGTCAATGGTATCGGTGGCAACCTCTTCATCGAGGTTGAGTAATGGTTTACTGCCATCATCGTTATAACGCGAAGTAATGATCAGTTTGAAAGGAATCGCTTCGGCGTGGCGAGTGAGTGCCGTGAAGACTGCTTTAGACTCTTCGTCGAGCCAATGCAAATCTTCCAGCACTAAAAGTGCCGGCTTAAGCTGACAATAGGCCTCCAGCAATGATTTTAGTGAAAACTGGACGATGGTGGGACGGTTTATCGGTGCGATGTTCGCAAAGATCGAGCCTTCCCATTCGAGACCGACGACACCTGCGATAATCGATTTGATATGGTTCAGCTTGGTTTCCCATTCGTGATTCACGGCAACGATTTTTATCGCAAACTCCGCCCAACGCTCACGAAAATCGACACGTTGTGTTTCGATACTCGCAATCTCGCCAGAAGTAAATGTGTGTAAGATCCAATCGACAAATGGATTCAACGGTTTATTCAGGATCGAATCGGTCGGGAGCGTAATGACTTGTGCGTGGGATTCAAATTGTCGTGCAATCTCGAAAACCAACCTCGATTTGCCTTGTCCCGCTTCGCCATAAATGTAGGATACTCCCCCAAACCTTCTATTTGTAGTCATCGATTCACATTTTGCAAATAATTCTTGCAGCACATCCTCGCGACCAACCATTGCCGTATTATAACGGACAATTTCCTTATCTACTGCTAATTTTTCCACACGAAAAACCGGAACAGGCGTTGCAAAGCCTTTGAACTCTATACTACCAATTGTGGTTGTTTGTAACTGATTCTTCAGTTCTGTTTGAATGGATTGGTCACACCAGATTTCTCCCCAATTTGCTTTCGACATTATGCGGGCCGACAGGTTGATTGTTGATCCTAATGCGGCATAAGTACATCGTTTTAATGATCCGACAATGCCAGCAAATGCGGTACCTGATGTCATTCCGATTCGGACACTTTGCAACAGCTCGTTTCGAATCGCTATTGCAAACTCCATTGCCCGTTGAGCTGTTTTTTCCAAAGCAACAGGAGCACCAAATAAAACCACAATCAACGAACCTTTGTCGGTACAATCGACTTCCTTGAAATAACCACCGTATTTATGGGTTAGGTTGAGAATCCGCTGAATCTGGCGAATGTCAATCTTAGCAAGATTGATGAAACAGGCGAGCACCGTTCGAAATTCACCAGCAGATTTCAAGTTTAGAACCGACTTCGGTACAAATGGCGAGTTGGCTGGACGATAGTTCGTTCGATGTGTTGGTACATCAGTTGATGCGAAGTATAGCTGATAAAAATCATCATTTAATGACTGGAATTTCGCGTCTTTGGGAAATGATTTTTCTTTAAGTAGAGCTCCATGAAAAACAATGGTGTTCAGTTTTGCGTGATGCTGCGAAGTGACCGCTTCCTCAATACCTTCACCGATAAACCAGTAAACCGCCTGCGGTTTTTCTGGAAGTATTCGCCATTTGACAGTCCCTATTCCAATTCCAATACGAACAGATATTATAAAATCACCGAATGGAGTATGTCGAATGCCGTTTGTCTGAAAGAATAGTTGAATTTTTACCGATGCAGCAAGCACTTCATTCACTGTTGTCGTTCGTTTCGGAAAGACAGCAGTAATTGCATCTCCGGCAAAGCCGGTGATAAAACCACCATGATCTTCTATCGCCGTAATAGCACCTGCGAATAGAGCATTAATGTTATCGGTAAGGATTTCACTTCCTTCCTTACCTTTGGACATTAGCACGTTCGTGAGAGAAGTAAAACCGCTTAGATCGATGAACAGAGTGTAACTCTGGATCGATCCTTGTCGTCGTTGTGATTTATATCCGCTGAGAATAGGATCAGGTACAAACGATACCACGGTTTCCCCCAGTAAATTTCGTAAAGTACAATGTATGTTGACTAAATTGCTACTAGATTAGGGACTATCAATTAATATTTATAAAAAAAAAGCTCCTCTGGTCGATAGAAACGCAGAGCAGTAAGTAAGAAGATAGAATAGGTTGTTTATAGCAGTTTGGAGAGATTGTAGTGAAGGAGCTTAGTGGTGACCCGAATGGCGACCGGTACTACCATGGAACACGGAATGAATATAAGGTGGGCGATTTGATACTCCTAGGTAATCCACCCGGAAAAGATATACCAATGTCGGGGGACAGTTGCCTCTTTTTAACCCGCAACACGGATGAGGCGATCTGGGATGCGGAGCTTTCAGACGGTGAAAAACCCGAAAGAGTTTACATCGTTGAACCAACTGGACGGATAGAAATTGCATCTGATCTGGCAAAGCAGAAATCCGGGGGCCGACCGACAATGTCCATCCGTACGTTTGAACCGCTACGAGTTATTGGTGAGGTGACAGAGTGGCGACTTTATCACGGAACCCGGGCAGATTTAAAACCGGGAGATTTGATCATACCGGGGTATACTTCAAACTTTGGGACGAAGCAAAGAAGTTCAAACTACGTCTATTTTAGCCAGACACTCGATGCGGCAATGTGGGGGGCAGAGCTTGCCGCAGGGGAAAGCGTTGGAAGGATTTACGTCATCGAACCGACCGGATCGATCGAAAATGACCCGAACTTGACGGATAAAAAATTTCGCGGGAACCCCACCAAATCATTTCGTTCGCGTTTACCGTTGCGGGTTATCAGCGAAATATTAGATTGGCAGGGACACCCACCGGAAGCAGTCCAGTTGATGAAAGAGGGGCTCAAGAAGCTCGAAATGCTTGGAGCCGAAGCGGACGACAACTTGCCTGATGACTCTTCATTGACATAAACCAGCTTTTGCGAAACCGTATACTATTATTCTTCGAACAGCGAATCGTTTTGAATACGGCTGCCCACGGGCCGCCGCGAAATCCGTTTATAGCTTAGGTGAATTTTGTTAAACACCCATACTACCTGAGCAAGCGATTCTATTGTAGGGCTCGTAGATGAAACGTTATATTTGATAACCGCATAACTACAATACAATGTTTGAGGTTTCAGCAATAACCATGAAACACATCTGCACTACCCATCTACTATTCATTTTTTTCTTTGCCGTCCTTTCCCCCGAGATAGTATCTGCGGGAAATTGGAAGTGGCAAAACCCCTTACCACAAGGCAACGACCTTCATGCCATCGGTATGATCAATAGCGATACCGGTTGGGTTGTCGGTGAAAATGGGTTAATGATGCGCACTACGGATGGTGGTTCGAGATGGACCATAGAACCTGAGTTGGAACCCAACAATCTCACAGGTATCACTTTTACCGATGTGAAAAACGGTTGGATTGTTGGTTATGGTGGTTTGATACTGCATACTAGTGATGGTGGATTAAACTGGTTAAGACAATTGTCAGGGGTGTCAAACGATTTGAACGACGTCGCTTTCACTGATGACAAGAATGGATGGATTATTGGCGGGAAACACCTTCAAATTGGGTGCCGCATTCTACATACTTCCGATGGTGGAAAATCATGGTCGACTCAATATACCAATTTGCTTTCAACACTCAGCGGAATCACTTTTACAGATCATCTCAACGGTTATGCCTGGGACGTTCCGCGCACTTTTCTACGAACCACCGATGGTGGAATAACTTGGACCTCTTCCAAGAAAACTCCCTATAGTTTATATGGTGTGGTGTTTGTTAACGCACTCACGGCTTGGGGTTTACGTAGCGATGGTAGTTTCATGGAAATCGTTAACACTACAGACGGTGGTGAGAAGTTGGAATAGTAAGAATCTAAGAGACCCAATGAAAGAACCATTTTGGTTATCCCATCTTTATTTTCTTAATGATCGGACAGGTTGGGCGGTAGGAACAAGAGGAACAATTCTGCATACTACTGATGCGGGAATCACTTGGTCCAATCAAAAAAGCGGAGTTTCAGGCACACTCAACCGCGTAGTTTTTACCGATTTGAATCACGGCTGGATTATCGGACAATATGGTTTAATTCTGAATACCACTGATGGCGGTTCAAACTGGAGAAACCAAACCGGAATTTCAGTCGATATGCTTTCCAGTGTTTCATTTCCCGACGGTAAGAATGGGTGGACGATAGCCGGAGGCGGCACTATTCTTCATACGACTAACAGTGGTAATACTTGGACAAAACAGAATAGCGGATCAACGACTACGTTTTATTCGGTCACTTTCGCGAATAAGAAGTGTGGTTGGATTACCGGCGCATGGGGAACCATACTTCATACCACCAATGGTGGTCTCAACTGGACAAACCAGAAGTGTCCACATAAATACAATTTGTTTTCGATGTACTTCGCAGACGCAAGCAATGGATGAGCGGTTGGCGATTCCGGCGCAATCGTCCACACGACCGATGGCGGAGAGAATTGGTTATATCAGCAAAGTGGAACTGATGTCCTACTTCGTGCGGTTACTTGTTCCGACAACAATCATATTTGGGTAGTCGGCTCGAAAGGTACAGTGCTTTTCTCAAGCAATAGTGGTGCAACTTGGTTAAAACAAAACAGTGGAACTAACCGCGATATTACTTGTGCCACATTCATTGATTCAGATCACGGTTGGATTGCCGGAGGCGGAACAATGTCGTCTTCGAATACCGAGACCGATGCGCCATTACACGACGCAATCATTCTTCACACTACGAATGGTGGAAATAAGTGGTTGCAACAAATGAGCGGTAAAGTACTTCCACTGAAAGGAATCGCTTTTTCCGATCTGAGCAACGGTTGGGCGGTCGGTGGCGAAGCCGGTTACGGTTGCGACCAATACGAAGTCGATGGCACGATTCTTCATACCACGAATGGGGGTATCGACTGGATTTCACAACCGTCAGGCACACACAATTGTCTGAATGCAGTCGTATTCGCAAATACCAGATCGGGTTGGATTGTCGGTACCGGCGGTACAATATTGCATGTTGAAAATGGAAGTGAAGAAGCGGGTGTGAAAAGCGGTAAACGAGGCAAATAAAATACTGAAAACCACACCGCTTAAAATTGAAAGGCAGGATTCACGATGGAATGGTTAACCTTCTATATGAATAGTGGATCTTACTATTACAAACCTTCTTATCCTTTGTACAAGCGGTAATATTTCAAGAAAAGTAATCGGTTTGCTAGCGAAGGGGAAATGATATTTTGCTTATTGCCGAAAGAGCATCTGTACTGCGAGTGTTATGAACAGGGTCATACCATGGGTACGTAATAATCCATTCCAACTTGGAACGGGATTACTTTATTTTCGCATTCTCTAAGAAAGTATTCGCCGGTTTTAGATGTAACCGATGATATCTAAATATTATTATCATTACCTACTCGGTATTAGTCAATTCAACTTGTCTTATCCTCAACCAAAGATAACAGCGGATAAAGGCGGTTGTACTGTTTTTGCATAAAGAGTGCGTTGCGGTTTTTATACAACTTTTCAGCCAATTTATCCGCGATTGGAATCACGATTCGTTCATGCGCACATAAGTAAGGCGATACCGCGTTAATCGAGCCGGTCGTAGCTCGGTTGATACAACCGCAGTAATGGTTACAACGGCTTTTCACGGCACATTGTTCACAAGAATCTTTTTCAGAAGCATTTTCGATGAACAACTTTTGCCGCCGTTGTTCATCGACACCGGTTGTAACGTTGCCAATGCAATATTTAGAAGCAGAACCTGCTTTGACAAATTGGACACAAGGATAAAGATTACCATCGGGTGCGACTGAAATCTGATGTTGTCCCAATTCACACCGCTCAATATTACAACCATTCGAAAAGATGTGTGATGCGATTTTCACATCGAATGGACTGAAATAAAATTTATGTTCTTTCGTGATCAATGCCGCGTACCAATCCGTGAGCAACAAATATTGTTTTTGCAAAAGGAAAAAATCCTGCTCAGTCCATTCTTCTCGGTAATTCAAAGTACTTATGATGTATTTAAACCCTTGCGCATAATAGAATTTAACCGAATCGGCATAATACTTCAGCGTCGATGGTGTGACTACCTGCATCACCGGCGCGTAGGGTTTGTATTTAAGCAGCAGTGACACGATTGGTACCAATCGCTCGAATGTACCAGTACCAGTTGCATCGATCCGGTTGAGATTGTGGGCTTGCACGACGCCGTCATGGCTGAGTGCGATAAATATTTCCGAAGTAAGAGGATGAGTTAAAAACTGTTCGTCAATGAGCGAGCCGTTCGTGGTCATTTTATAATGGAATTGTTGTCCGGTCGTTTGTTCTATTCCGTGGCAATACTCGACAATTTCTTGTATCAGTTTTTTATAAAGCATCGGTTCGCCACCAAAGAATACAATGCCTAAACTTTGCCAGCGATTTTTCAGCTTAGAATCAGCGAGTGACATTTCGATTGCCTTTTGCGCGGTTTCGAGCGACATCGCTTCATCGTGTTTTGTCCCGGCGTAGCAATACTTGCAACGGAAATTACAATTGGCGGTGAGATGTAAGGTGAGATGCACTTAAATAACGCCTTCTGCTTTTAACCATTTGATAAAATCATCAACCTGTTTTCGAAGGACTTGCTCATTACCTAAAGGATCATAAAACACGCCGATGTGCTGCCCGGTTTTTTGTTTCTGCAACTCTTTCTCCAAGTCAGTTGCAGTTCTTGGGGCGTCGATGTTTGCGGATCTTCGGTTTGTGTCTAAGTCACGCCAAGTGTTAACGTCTTCTTGCGATACAAATTCATAAGCAATCTTGTGCTTTTTTTCATCGCCATCGAGAATTAAACTTAATTTCTTCGTATACACTACAGTATCTTTATTCCCATAATTAGTAGAGAAATGCAAAGGAATTTTTACATCGGATACGCTTAACGAATCACTCTTGAAAACGATACCGGATTTTGCGGCTTCATCCCGGATTATCCTTTGAGCTTCAATTTCTGAAATGATTCTAATCTCGAACCCCATATTACCCATGCTCACAACAGGACGGTTCGCTTCTACTGTGAGGGGTGGTCTCATATGAAGCGTATCCTGACTTTTGCTCGTGTTGACCATCATTGCCAATGCACAGACTGCGGACATCACCAGTTTATTGCCATGCCATCGCATCGGCACTTTATTCAATAGTTCTGGATGGGAAAGGAAATAATCATAGGTCGGGTATCGCGGGGGAATATACCGTTTGATTGGTTCGACGTTCATGCTTCCTCTTTTTCAAACGTTTAGTGGTAACGGTAGGTCATCATATCAAAGTTAAATTGTATTTTTGTTAAGAACAATGTTAAATGAACATCTTTTACTAATTCAAATAACCTACTGTAGTTTGCACGATTCCGGTCACATGCCTTCTAATCGCGAATAGGTGATGGTTCGAGTCAGTTAAGGTATCCTGCTGTTGCTCTGTTTACTCCATTTCGCGCTTGATTACCATTTCAAATTTGAGATTATCACAGCAATTGTGAATAAACACAAGTGCCATAGCATGTTTACCTATAGAGAGCGTATCACATATATGTCAACCGACTAATTCAGTTGAAAGCGAGACAAACAACACTTTCTATGGAAGCGCTGAAATCCCAAAGTGATGGTACGGACGCCATAAAGAAGGGGACAGCGATTCAAACCGGACACGATTTGTGGAGTTCCCATTGTGAATACACCAGCTATAGAAATAACTGAGACGACTAAAATCGCGGTTAAGCCGCCACCAGAAAAAATTGCATTTCTGGGGATGAAAAATTATTTCGAAGACACCGCTCAACTTGTCTTGTTCTCATTGCGTTTCCTTCGAAAAGTGTTTCTTCCGCCCTACGAGATTGGTGAATTTCTCAAGCAGTCGTATTTAATCGGTAATAAATCACTGAGCTTGGTCGGCATCACCGGCTTTATAATGGGTCTCGTTCTCACCATCCAGACACGACCGACATTGGCACAGTTTGGTGCCGATTCGTGGCTTCCGGCCATGGTTGCGGTTTCGATTGTACGGGAAATTGGGCCAATTATGACTGCGCTAATTTGCGCCGGCAAAGTTGGTTCCAGTATCGGGGCGGAGCTCGCGTCAATGAGAGTTACGGAACAGATAGACGCTATGCAGGTGTCCGGCACTGATCCGTTTAATTTCGTGGTCATCACCCGTGTATTAGCGGCGATGATGATGATTCCGGTTCTTACGATTTTCTCCGACGCTTTCTCATTCTTCGGTTCGTATTTGGGAGTTAATCTTCAAGGGGATGTAAGCATCCAATTATTCCTTTCACAGGCGATGACGCGACTTACGTTTACAGATGTGCTTCCGGCTTTCATTAAGACGTTTTTCTTCGGATTAGCAATCGGCCTCATCGGAACTTTTAAGGGATACAATGCAAATAGCGGTACTGAAGGAGTAGGGAAAGCGGCAAACTCCGCGGTCGTTATGGCTTCGTTATCAGTTTTCATCATAGATTTATTTGCTGTGCAGATTGTTAGCATGTTCTGGAAATAACAGGCGTTGAAGAATGGAATCACTATCAATAGGGAAAGAGATGAGCGGGGAGAAACAAGCGCAGGAATCCATTAAAACAAACGATTGTGTGATGGAAATTCAGCATCTGAAAAAATCGTTCGGTACCAGTGATGTACTGAAGGATATCTCCTTTACTGTGACAAAAGGTGAAAGCTTGGCCGTATTAGGAAAGTCAGGCACGGGGAAATCGGTACTTATCAAATGCATTGTAGGACTGATTGAACCGGACGAGGGAACAATCACTCTATTCGGAGAGGAAATCGCGACAGTCAATAAAAAAGAGTTAGCGGTACTCCGTAATAAAATCGGTTTTCTCTTTCAAAGTGCGGCATTGTACGACTCGATGAGTGTCCGGGAAAATTTAGAATTCCCGTTGCGGAATGTAGATCCAAAACCTTCGCGAAGTGAAACCGACGAGTTAGTCAATGAAGCATTGAAGAGCGTCGGGCTATCCGATGCCATCGATAAAATGCCATCGGAACTATCGGGTGGTATGCGCAAACGGTTGGGTCTTGCACGAACACTGATTCAGAAACCCGAGATTATGCTGTATGATGAACCGACGACAGGCCTTGACCCGATTACAGCAAGGGAAATCAATACGCTAATTCTGGAAGTACAAAAAAACAACCATACAACGTCTATCATCATCACTCATGATATGGAGTGTACTAAAACCACTTCGAACCGGATCATCGTATTGGGAGAAGGCCACTGCTTAGCAGAAGGCACGTTTGAGGAATTGGAAAACTCGAGCGACAATAACGTGAAGTCATTCTTCGAATGGCAAACCAGTTTGCACTAACACAGAAGAACTTCGCGCCAAAGGAGTGTTACCCATGATTAAAAAATCAGCGAATCATATCAAGCTCGGTATCTTTATTACCGGCGGGCTTGTTCTGTTTGCCCTTGCAATCTTTGTAATCGGAATGAACCAGCAATTCTTCAATAAGACATTCCATATCTATGGAATTTTCAGCGATGTGAACGGATTGCAGGAAGGTAACAACATCAGATTCGCAGGCATTAAAGTAGGTATCATTGAAAGCATTACGATGGTAGGCGATACCACGGTAAGCGTAGATATATCTATCAACGAAAGCGTACGGAAGTTCATCAAAAAGGATGCAGTTGCGTTAATCGGAACCGAAAGCTTAATGGGAAATAAAATCCTCATCATAGCACCCGGAACCAGTAATCAACCGGAAATCCGCGATGGGGATACGATTAAAACAAATCCTCCGCTGAATGTCGACCGAATGATGGATACGGTTAAGTTAACGAATGACAATTTAGCTCGAATCACGAGTGATATGTCAGAAATCGTCCGTAGTATCAAAGAGGGCAAGGGAATAGCCGGGAAACTGTTAATGGATACGACATATCTGAAAGTCCCGATGGATAATGTTGTACGCGTAACCAGCGACCTGCAGGATATCGTTTCAAAAATACGCGCTGGAGAAGGTGTTTTGGGAAGGTTAGTTGCTGATTCTATGGCGGCTCGTAGAATTGATACTACACTGGTAAATCTAAAAGAGGCGTCCGAGAACTTCAAAAACTTGACGGCCAAAGCGAAAAAGAGTTTCCTACTTTGGGGTTTTTAGTAACTTTGGATGAAATATTTGGATAACTCATTCTGCTACTTTGAAAAGAAAAACTGGTTATTATTTGGCACCTTCAAGTTGGACTTAAATGGAAGTCAAATTACAGAACTGCCTTCAGAATAATTTTCTGAAGGCGTATTTAGTTTTAGATTAGTGAATTACCGAAATACCACTTCGTTGCTTTAAGAATGGGGAACAAGTTGATTCTGTTGAGAAAAGGAATAATACGAATGGAGAAACAATGAAAAAACGTAAATTGGGTAAAAGCAACCTCGAAGTTTCCGCCATCGGTTTCGGTTGCATGGGGATGAGTTTTGCTTATGGAAAACCGGGTGACAAGAAAGAAATGATTTCGATTCTAAGGACGGCAGTCGAGAATGGTGTCACTTTTTTTGATACTGCAGAAGTATATGGCCCCCATACCAATGAAGAACTGGTCGGGGAGGCATTGGCACCTATCCGCGAGCAAGTCGTAATCGCCACGAAATTCGGATTTAAGCTTGATCCAAATGGCGGTCCGACATGGATTGGTTTCGACAGCCGTCCGGTACATATTCGTGAGGTAGTCGAGGCATCGCTAAAACGGTTACGTATCGAAACCATCGACCTATTATATCAACACCGGGTTGACCCGGCAGTTCCGATTGAAGACGTAGCAGGAACTGTAAAGGAATTAATCCAGGAAGGTAAAGTGAAACACTTTGGCTTATCTGAAGCCGGTGTACAAACTATCCGACGTGCGCATGCTGTTCAACCGGTGACGGCGCTACAAAGTGAATACTCGCTCTGGTGGCGAGAACCGGAAGCGGAAATTATTCCGACTCTTGAAGAACTTGGCATCGGATTTGTTCCATTCAGCCCATTGGGTAGAGGATATCTTACCGGAAAGATCGACGCGAATACAAAATTCGATAGTAACGATTTCCGTAATACGCTACCGCGATTTACCCCTGAGGCAAGGGAAGCAAATATGGCGTTGGTCGAATTGCTCAAGAAAATCGCTGAGCGTAAACATGCAACACCGGCACAAATTGCACTCGCATGGTTACTTGCTCAGAAGCCCTGGATTGTTCCGATTCCGGGTACGACGAAAATGGATCGCATGAATGAAAACAACGGTGCTGCAGAAATCGAACTTACGACGGAAGATTTAAAGGAAATTGAAAGTGCAGTGGCAAAGATAACCGTACAAGGAGCGCGATACCCCGAGAAGCTGACGAAAACGACTGGAAAGTAATTCAAAAATAATATTTACTGTGTTGTGTAGTTTCTAAGGTCTAAATGACACTACTGTGTGAACTATAATAGAGACGGCTAGACTTATTGAGCCGTGATGTGCGCACCTGATTCGTATCAGGTGCGCATTTTTTTTTGCTTTCGAGTCCGAATAAATTTTCAATCTACTAACATCACTGCCATTTATCTCCCTTTCATCTCGTTTCTCGTAATACTTATATCTGAAGCATTTTAAGTTGTTCCTTTCCTTACGACTTTTGCAGGAGTCGAGCAACACGAACGAATCGGTGTAACTCAGGTTGACACCAGATAAGAAGTGTATAATGCAAACGCCTCCAAATCAACCAGAAGCTAAGCAGGCACCAATCTCACCTATTGATGCAACCCCTCCCAAAATCGCAGTCGAGTCGATTCCTGATACACTTACGTCTCTAA
>CAZPUW010000038.1:0-12585 GCA_964589795.1 uncultured bacterium | reverse complement strand
GCACGCAAATATTTTTGCATGCGGAAATTTCTTCGCCATCCATAGCGAGTACTGGCCAAGTCCACACCCCGCGTCGAGAATGTTTGCGTTATCCGGCAGCTTTGCCAAACCGATACGCCTTTTGACATGGGCTTCACGCAAGAAAACATGTCCGACTGCGAAAAAAAGTAAATCACGCAGAAACACGCTTTTCTTCGTCAGGCCGAATAACTTGTCTTTGATTGGATCGTATTCCATAAATTATCTGTATTTGTTAACCGTTTTGATTCAACAATGTATGGGTATTTTCTTACCCTATGACCCATGACCTATTGCCTATGACCTATCCGCTACTTACTGAACTTTGTTACTACTTCTTTCACTGCGTTACATACGTGTTTACACTCCTCGTCCGTCATCGACGGGAAGATGGGAAGCGAAACCATCCGCGGCCAATTTGATTCCGCAATCGGGAACTCACCGCCGGTAAAGCCGGAAAATTCTTTATAAAATGGATTTATCGGCAACGGCATCCAATGCACCGAACATGAAACACCTAACTCTTTCAATTCTTCGATAAAGCGCGCCCGGTCGATCTGAAGTTTGTCCAGATTCAACCGCAAACAATAAATATGCCATGCATGCACGCGGGTTTTCGGATCGTATGCCGGAATTTGAACTTGCGGCAAATCTTTGAATGCTGCGTTATAACGCAAAGCGACGCTTTCTCGTTTGTCGCGGTAACCGTCCGCTTTCTCTAACTGGTGAACGCCAAGTGCAGCGGCCATGTCGGTCATATTGTATTTGAAACCCGCCGCAGTGAGTTCATAATACCATGAGCCCGCATCGGAAAACCGTTTCCACGCATCTTTATTCATTCCATGCATCGACATCATACGGATGCGGTTTGCGACCGTTTCATCGTCGCTAACGAACATCCCCCCTTCACCGGTTGTAATGCATTTGTTCGCATAAAACGAATAGATACCGCCAAGACCGAACATTCCGGTAAATTTCCAATCCGCTCCCGGTGCTTTGTATTTCGCAAAAACGCAATGGGCTGCATCCTCAATGACCGGTATTCCCCGCTTCTGTGCGCTCGCAACTATCTTTTCCATTTGGCACGAATAGCCGCCGTAATGCATCGGCATAATCGCCCTGATTTTGGCGTAAGGTGGTTTATATCCAGCGATGGGTTTGCTTTGTTCGATGGCAACCAGCGTTGCTTCAAGTGCATCGGGGTTCATACAGAGGGTGTCGTCACAATCGATGAAGATTGGTTTTGCGCCAAAATAACAAACGACCTCCGCACCGGCGGCGAAAGTTAATGCGGGAACAAGTACCAACTCACCCGGTTTTAAGCCGATTGCTTCTAACGAGAGGTGCAGCGCCGCGGTAGCTGAGTTCAACGCAACGGCATATTTCGCGCCGACTTTTTCGGCAAACCCGGTCTCAAATTTCTTGCTTTTCGGTCCGGTAGTTAACCAGCCGGAACGTAGTGTATCCACAACTTCATTTATCTCAGCGTCTTCGAGTGCAGTGCGGAAATACGGAACTTTCATTGCCTGATAATCCTTATTAAAACGATGCGTGTACTGAAGATACGATTTTAGCAATAAAATGCAAATGGAATCTTTTGCATCTTGGTACGGAAAGCCCTTGAAATTTGTTGTTACCGCTATTCCAACACATATAAAAAAGCACGACGTAGCTGTCGTGCCTTGATTTTTAATTTTCGGTTAAATTGTTCGGCGGCTACTTATTAGTGTGCCCCGGTTCTTTTTCCCCGGTTGTCGGTTGTCCGAACGCCGTCACACGATGACCGTTCGTACCCCCGTTCATCGTTACTGTCGTGGTGTCTTCAAGGAATTGGTCGACCCATTCGCGGAACGAAGAAATCAAACGGGAATTGGTTTCGTCGGTAAGGAACTTGAAGTTGTTGTATTCAGGATTCTGGTAGTCCTTGATTTTACCCGACTCGAAGGCATCGCGAATCTGCTTGATACCATCTTGTACCGACCACTTCGGTTCAAATTCAAGTATTTCGCGAATGTGTTTGAACGATACCCGGTAATTTCGTTTGTCGGTCGCGTTATCCTTGACAATCATTTGCGCGTCGGGAAATTCTTTTTGGATAAGGTCGCCGATATCGCGAATTCGGAAATTCATTTTATCGCCGCCGACGTTGAAAGTTTGTCCCGCAACTTTCTCAAGTGGCGCTTCTACCGCTTTAAGTACCGCTGTCGCCGCATCTTCAACATGCACGAACGGACGCCACTGGTCGCCGCCCATCACCGTGATTTTCTTATCGATATGCGCCATACCTACCAAAAGGTTGACCACCAGATCAAAGCGAATTCTTCCCGATAGTCCGAAAATAGTACCAAACCGAAGAATGACAGGTGCGAGATCGTCGCTCGCCAGCGAATGAATTACTTTTTCCGAGGCGACTTTGCTCTTGGCATATAGCGAGACCGGATTTAAGTACGAATCCTCGGTGAGTAGCCGGTCGTCGTCGCTTGCCCCGTATACGCTGCAGGTCGAGGCAAAGATAAGCCGCTGCACGCCAAGCGCTTTTGCCGCCTCAACAATAAGTCGTGTCGATACAAGGTTGATATCGATAGTCAATTCTTCATCGAGTGCGCACGCCGGGTCGCCGACGATACCACCAAGATGCACCACCGCATCGACATCCAACATCGCTTCCACAACGTTATCTACCTGACGGAAATCGCCGCGAATAAATTTAAGGTTGGAATGATTGATCACGTTTTTAATCGGGTCGGTGCCGAACAGAGCAAGGTCAAGCAATTTTACTTTGTATCCCCGCTCAAGCAGCATTGGTAATAACGATGAACCGATATAACCACCGCCACCGATAACCAACACTTCCCTGACTTTACGGTCCAGCTTGCGTTTGATATCCCGCTCTGATCGTTGGGTAACGGACCACGTGTAAGTCCAGGCACGGGCTCCGACGAAAAGCACTAAGGCAACGATTAAAGAGGTACCGATAGCTGCAGTCGGGACACGGGCGGGTGCGATGGCGATATAGGTATCGATGAGTCGGTTGACTGCCGCAAAGATACCATAGATCGATAGGATATTGATGACAAGCAACAGGTACTTTTGACGGCTTCGATAAGCCAAACCAAACGTATAAAAACCGGTCACAAAAAACACGATTGCAGTCAGTGCTGATATCAACAAAAAGTTATTCGTGAAGTGATAAAAGTACTGGAGAACAAAATTTTTGTAATACGGTGCGTCATGAGGCAGTTTGGTAATCCAAATGTTGTGAATGAGTGATATTGCCAAACCGAAAATGAAGGAAAGGTTGATTAACACCAAGTCCGCAAGCAGGCGAAGACTCGAGTTTGTATTAAACTTTTGGTAATCCGGTGTTTCCCGGCTCAAGTTGTCTTCACTCGAGTCGGTTTGATTTCGGACTGCACCCAAAAAAAACATGTATCACTTTCCGCCCGCAAGTAAATCGCGAGCAAACTATTCACCACAACATAAAAAATATGATGAATACGGTATCCGCAAACATAAAAATTTCCGTACCGGTTAGTTCTTTTTGTTACCGGTTAGTTGTGCGGAACATAAACGTGTCAGGAATTCTCTTATCGAAGATACTGTGCATACAAATATAAATACAGGCACCGTAGAGTACAATCCAAAAACCAATGTGACCGGTATCAGCAACAGTGATACGATAGCATTATTACCAATAACGCACACAAATCCCCTATAAAAAGTTACTTTAGCCGCGTTTCATGTTTAATCGTTGAAACTTACTGCTATTGCGACGTTGTTGAGCAAAAATGCGGCATAGCAAACGAATAAGGTATCTTCACGGCTTATTGAAATATTGGGTAACAAATCAAGTTTATTACGCACATTAGTCCAATAACTACCGTAGTTTGCGGGATTATAACACACTTGCCGCTCATAGCTCATTTTATTATATTCATTTTTCACAATCTTGATTGGGTCGGGGGCTGATCAAGTTTGTTACGCTTACCTTGCGCTACTACAGCGTTATTTTACTTTCCCACATTCACAGTTATTCACTCCCGTTGCTCGATTTGGAGGCAGTTTGCTACCCAATTTTTTGCGTCCGTTGGCGTCGCTCGGTTTGACGGTTGTTCTACTGGTTCTCATTGCCGCGGCAATGGTTATCGGTACTACCTACGAATCGGTTGTTGGCACACCGCTCGCACAAGCTGATGTGTATCACAGTATTTGGTTCGACGTATTGCTTGGATTGATGGCAATAAATTTAACCGCTTGCACTTTAAATCGATACCCGTACCGGCCCCATCAAGCCGGATGGATTATGACCCATATCGGTATTCTGGTGATTCTCGCCGGTGCGGTGATTAGCAGAAATTGGGGAATTGACGGACAATTGATGCTCGCCGAGGGACAAAACCTCAGCGTAATCGACCAAAGTACCCACCAGCTCGAAGTAATTTTTCCTGATGGCGTTAGGGGTTCGCTGCCAATGCGCCTCGAAACCCTGCCGCGTCGGGAAGGGATGAGCCCAAAAATTATCGACTTACCCCAAGGTCGCGGTAAAATTACCCTAATCCGCTTCCTCCCGTCCGCTGCCGAACATACGTCGTTCGATGATAATCCCAATGGCGTTCCTGCCGTTCATGTCCAATTCGATGCACCGATGGCAAGTATCGACCAATGGTTGTGGAGTGGGGATGCCGAAGATGCTAAATGGCAACTGCCAATGGCGGGTACCATCAAGTTTATCGTTGCGCAGTCCGATCCGGTTAATGCTGAACAGTATGCCGCAGATGCCTCTGAGTACTTGATTATCGCCTCACCGAGTTCATTTGTACTGCGCAGAAAAGTTGATAATGAATACAAAATCGAACCAATCGAGGTGGGAAAGAAAATTGCCATCGGTGGGTCAGCGATTACAGTCACTGAACGAAAAAATAACGTAGTATTACGTGAGACATACGAACCGGTACGCGGCACGAGCGGACAACCCGCCCTGCAATTTACCGTTACCGATGCGAAGGGACAGACGTCCCCGGAATTGTGGCTCGGGTATGGCGCACAAATTGTTCCCGGTGTCGCTGATGCAATGTTCCGCCTTACCGCTGCACAGCACGATCTTGGTTTTTCCGTGCAGTTGGTAAAATTCAAACGTTCGTTTTATCCCGGAACCAATCAACCGGCGAGTTTTGCCAGCGATGTTATCGTGAGCGATCCCAAGTCCGGTACCTTTCCGGTGAACATATCGATGAATTATCCGTTGTATTATCGCGGATGGAAATTTTTCCAATCGAGTTTTATTGAGGGGACACCCACATATTCGATTTTCTCGGTCGCGTACGACCCCGGAACGAAAACCGTATATGCCGGATGTGTAATTTTGATTCTCGGTTTGATTGGAATTTTCTTCGTCAAACCGTATCTAAAAAAGAAATTTCCGCCACTACCCAAATTTGCAGGTAGTGGTGAAACAGGAAACGGGAAAAAGAAATAATACCGTAATGGCTGTGTTACTCGATTCGATTCCCGAATACCGTTTATCACAACCCGATTTAGGGGGAGTAAGAAGATGAATAAAGTCGTATTTGTGATGCTTGCGCTCTTGTTTATTGCAATCGACTCGTTTGCGGTTGTTAATGTCGATGCCGCCCGCCTCATCCCCGTGCTCGACGGGGGTCGCGTCAAGCCCCTCGACGGCTATGCGCGTGAAACCATCCATAATATCTCCGGCAAAACTTCGTTGGACGGACAAGACCCGTTGACTTCGATGTTTAGTTGGATGGTGAACCCGGAACCGACTGGCAAAGGCGAAATCGTTCTCATCGACTACTTACCGCTTCGCCAAAAACTTGGTTTCGATCCCAGCAAGCGGCGAACGACGCTTGAACAGGTACGCAATAGTAAAACCTTTGATTCATATATTGCCGAACTTCGTAAAAAACCCGACAGCCAACAAAATAAACTTGACAAAGAAGCGGGTGCGTTGTTTCATCGCGCGATGTTATTGAATGATGCCATCGAAATGCAAATCCCGTTGGTGCCCGGTGCCGATCCGACCCAACCGTGGATGAGTCCACCCGACCTCATGTCAAAAACCGACGACCCATCCGTCAAAGTATTTCAGGAATGGGTCGGAATGGTACAGGCATTCAAGAATAGCGATCAAACCGGTTTCGATGCCGCCGCCTTTGCTTTTGCATCCGATACCAAACGGCTTGCCGGAACCGAAATGGTCTCCGATAATCATTTAGCTACTGAAGAATTTTACGCGAAGTACCGTCCGGCAATGATTGCATGGATATTCTATTTACTTGCATTTCTGACTTTCCTCGGGCTTGCCATCGCGGAAAAACCAAATTTGCGGTGGGTCGCCGTGGTGCTGTGGATACTCGGTTATGCCTCCCATGCCGCTGCGTTGGGGCTTCGTGCCTACATTTCGGGGCGCGCGCCGTGGTCGAATATGTATGAATCGATGCAGATGCTCGCATTCGGGATTATGACCTTTGCTCTTCTCTTTACCATCTTCACCCGCGCGAAAATCTTCCTCCCTGCATCAGCGGTGTTGGGAATGATAGCGCTTATTATCAACGACGCGAGTCCGTTCGATCCGTTCGTAACGCCGCTTGCTCCGGTATTGAAATCCTACTGGCTAACATTCCACGTGATGATAATGCTGTTGGGTTACAGTGCGTGTGCGTTGGCAATGGGTATCGGGCATTTTGTCCTCGGTTATGAATTGTGGGGTAAGAAAGATTCGGCGCAACTCCTTCAACTTGATAAGGCGCTGTATCGCGTCGTGCAGGTTGCTATGCTATTCCTCGTCACCGGAATTATTCTCGGTGCGATGTGGGCGAATGAAAGTTGGGGACGCTATTGGGGTTGGGACCCGAAGGAAACGTGGGCGCTCATTACGTGGTTTTATTATCTCGCCGTCGCCCACGGCCGCTTCTCGAATTGGTGGAAACGTACCGGTACTGCCGTCCTGTCGATTGTCGGCTTCCCGGTAGTGTTGATGACCTACTACGGTGTAAATTTCTTCTTGGTCGGACTTCACAGTTATGCCGGTGGTGGTTCACCCGAACCGATGCCCCCGCTTGCATGGTTCTATCTTGGTTTTGAAGTCATCTTCCTTGGAATGTTCTGGTATCTGCGCAAAAAGAAACTGATGACTGAAATGGCGAAATCGTAACAATCACATAAAACATTAATGAGTATGGTAAACGTGGCAACCCTGCCGCGTTTTTTTTATTGACTATTTTTTGTTTTTTACGCATTTCGTTTGTGTCTTTCAAAAAATAGTGTACATATTATAACAGGAAATATTGCTTTTATCTGCTTGGCTAACACAAAAGTTAGACCGCAGAACAACTATTCAATAGTGTAAACTACAAAAATGCGCAAAATTATTTCCTGTTCGATTTTCTTAGCGTTGTGCAATCTCGCGATTTGTACAATTCGTACTGTGCCGACGGATTTTTCCACCATTCCGTCGGCGTTGTCGGCGTCTTCTCCCCACGATACGGTCCTGGTTCTTCCCGGTGATTACCAAGTAAACACAACACTATCGAATTCTATTACGATCTGCTCGAACTGGATTTTTTCAGGCGATACAAATGAAATCAATTCAACAAGAATCGGTTCCGATACAGGTAAAATCTTTTACCCGACGAATGATACGATCTCCTTTCAGGGGTTGACTTTTCATGCCGTAGGGGTTCCGGTAAGGGGTCGCGGCGTTCTTTACCAAAATCCGAATAATCCAAGTTGGATTAAGATGGATCATTGCAAAGTAAATGGTTCATTTGATACGGCAGGGACAACACTGATTTCGGCATCAAGAGTAAATCTTAGAAACTTCGTTTTTATCGACGATTCGATAGGTAAAAATGAATTCATGTATGCGCCGAAACTCTCTATTCTATCCAGTTCATTTTTCTTCAGTGGAACCGATCCATTTCAGGAAAACTTTTATATCCCCGAATCACTCTATTGCGCCGATAGCTACTTTACTTCCTACCGTGAATTATTTGATGTAACCGGATGGACGACGATCACCCACTGTACCTTCGATAATATGGGCTCTTGGATTTTTCTTGCCTCACAAAACAGTACTATACCCACTCAAGTTATATCGAATTGCAACTTCAATCATTGCGTCGCACAAGGACAGGAAAGTTTGTTTCTCAGTGAATCGCCAAACGTTCATTTTAATCACTGTTCTTTTACCAACTGTCTATCACGCGTTGGCACTACGAGTATTTTCTATAATGGATCAGAAAATTCGATGATTTACGTCAGCAATTGCGTTTTTCAGGACAACTCAAGTTCAGTTATATGTTTTGCCAGTAACGCCCTTCATATCGATTCCACACGGTTTATAAATAATTCGTCGCCGATAATTTCCCCGGAATACAGTCCGAATGGAACTATTCAAATTAGTTATTCCGATTTTATCGGCAATAGTCAATTTGTTCAGGGTTCTCAATCACCATACACCATTTTTGTTCCCAACTGTTTTTGGGGCGATTCGACCGGTCCTCAACATTCACTCAACCCTACCGGACAAGGAATGCCACTTCCCGATTATGCTAATCCCTTCCCCTTCCGCACATCTCCCGTATTCCCCATTGACGGTGTTTCCGAACACAGCATCTCTTATTCTTTGCCAAATACTATCGAGCTTCTTCCCGCCTATCCGAATCCATTCAATTCCACTGTCACGATTCGTTATTCCCTTCCCCGCGCCGAACCGGTTGTCGTAACGGTCTGGAATGAATTGGGGCAGTTGGTAACGACACTAAACGGCCCCCAACCACAATCGGCAGGAGTGCATTCACTTCGGTGGTCACCGGCGGTGTTGGCGACGGGAAAGTATTATGTGCGGGCGAGTTCTCGTTCCGTAGCAAGCAAGGTAATTGCAGTTACATATTTGCGGTAGTTTCTTTTTCTTCGTCGTCTTCACTTCGCTTTATTCTTCCGTACAATGCCCCCAATTCCCGCAATCCATCGGCATGTCCCGGCGTTAATTGACCGGTGGTGAGCCGCCACGACCAGTTTCCATTGTCACTGCCCGGTAAGTTCATCCGGTGTTCGAAACCAAGCGCGGGCACATCCTGTACCGGAACAATCGCGACATCCGCCGTCGAACGCCACGCACATCGTATTAAATCCCACGCGGTACCATCACCCGACACGCAGAGATAGCGGCGAAGAAAATCTTTTTCTTTTTCCGTCGCTTCGTTATTGTACCATCCCACCGTAGTGTTGTTATCGTGTGTGCCAGTATAGACGATACAGTTATGGTCGAAATTATGAGGAAGAAATAGATTCGTCGAATCATCGCCAAATGCGAATTGTAAAATTTTCATTCCCGGTAAACCGAATTTGTCGCGCATCGCAATAACATCCGGCGTTATCATCCCAAGGTCTTCCGCGATTAAAGGAATATCACCGAGCGCATCGCGTATTGCCGTGAGTAATTTTCTTCCCGGTGCTTTCACCCACTGCCCTGTTACAGCATTTGCAGACCCTGCCGGGATGTGCCAGCTTGCTGACAATCCGCGGAAATGATCGATGCGAATAAAATCAGTATGCGCTAACGCCCGTTTAATTCGCGCAATCCACCACGAAAATTTTTTCGCTTCGTGTACTTTCCAATCATATTGCGGATTGCCCCATAGTTGGCCGGTAGCCGAGAAATAATCCGGCGGGACCCCCGCTACCTGCGTCGGATTTCCTTTCGAATCATACATGAATAATTCACGGTGGAACCATGTATCGGCAGAATCGTCGGCGACAAATATCGGCAAGTCACCAATCAGTTGAACGTTTTTACTGTTAGCATAAGCGCGCAGTGCTGACCATTGCCGGTCGAAAATGAATTGCTCAAACGCATTTTGTTCGACAAGTTCACCATGTTCGGCAAGAACTTTTTTGGCGGTAACCGGAGTGACCGGCCAATCCCGCCAGTGTATGCCACTATAAATCGTTTTTAGTGTACGGAACCCACACCACTCTTCCAGCCACGCCCGTTCCCGCTTCCGGTATTTTGTGAATTCGTTGCGCAAAGCATTGTCGGGGAAAAGTTCGCAAAACCGGAGATATGCCTTATGCAGCAACTCGTTTTTGTGAAATGCAGCCGCTTCAAAATCAACCCGACCTTCCGGTAACATCGCTGAATGAATTTCGTTAGGTGTGAGAAAATTTTCGTCACGCAATACTTCAAGCGATATTAGCAGTGGATTCCCGGCAAATGCAGAAAGACAAGCGTAGGGTGAATTTCCATAACCGGGTGGATTGAGCGGTAGTATTTGCCATATCCTGCAACCGGAGTCCGCAAGCCAATCGACAAAGCGATAGGCCTCCGGCCCGAAATCACCTATTCCGAAAGCTCCCGGCAAGGAGGTCGGATGGAGTAGCATTCCTCCACAACGGTTCATGTATTCCTCTTGGTTAGGGTTGAAGATGGTAAGAACCTCACTATTGTACAAATCGATTACAATAACCGTGTGAGCGAATCGAAACGAGAGCTGAATTTGTTCGAATTAAAGTTACCACACACAACTTGTGTATAAATAACAACATTAATCGTTCACAACTAAAAGTACGAATCTCCCAAAATGCTTTGCATCTTACCGGATTCGATTCTATCTTTCTTCGACAAAAAATACGAACGATTTTAAGTAATGACTTATCAACAGATTAGAACAACGAAATCAGAGTTATTGAAAGAAATTGTCTTCGAATCAGGCGAATTCGAAGCAGTGGTCAACCTTACCCTTCGTGCTGCTCCCACCAAAGCTACCGTCCTTCTTCTTGGTGAATCTGGCACCGGAAAAGAGCTACTCGCCCGGCTTCTACATACGGCGTCCTTACGTTCCGACGGGCCGTTTACGATCGTCAATTGTGCGGCCTTACCGGAATCTTTACTCGAATCTGAACTTTTCGGTTATGAAAAAGGGGCATTCACCGGTGCCGACCGCGACAAAATCGGCTTATTCGAAGAAAGCAATCAAGGTACGCTTTTCATCGACGAAATTGGCGACTTGCCCTCTGCAGTTCAAGTCAAATTGTTGCGCTTCCTTCAGGATCACCGCATTTACCGGGTTGGGGCCAGACAAGAAAAGCAGTTGGATGTACGCGTTATCGCGGCAACCCATCGCAATTTGACGGAAATGGTTCGTACCGGGACCTTTCGCGAAGATTTATACTACCGGTTGAATGTGGTAACCATTCGTATTCCACCGCTGCGCCACCGTCGCCGTGACATTCGCCCCCTCGTAGAGCATTTCCATAGCGAGTTTGCCCAAAGAAGCAATAAACCTATCCGGGGATTAACACCGGAAACATGGCAATGCATTCAACGATACGATTGGCCGGGTAATGTCCGCGAATTACAGAACGCATTGGAACACGCAGTCGTATTCACCGAAGATGAGTGGCTCAAAGTCAGCGATTTACCTGCGCCCCTATCTTCCGAACGCATACCGGAAGAATCGAATTCCATTACGCACCATTCGGTACAGACAACAACCAATTTCGATTCCATCTCGCGTGAAAGCAACTCACCGGTTACACCGGAAAGTAAAGAACACAATGAACCCGAGATGTACGAATTCACTTCCGCTCAGCTAACCCCCACAATGATTGCCGGGAATTTTTTCGAACTGGTTGAACAATACGAGCGTAGTTTGATTGAATATGCATTGAAGAGTTCAAGCGGTAATCGGAGTGAAGCGGCAAGAAAGTTAGGTATCTCTGAGAAAAATATTCGTGATCGCGAAGCGAAGTGGAAAACTCGTTTACAATAACCTGTTGCGACCAATCTGTCGAGTTAACTCAGTATTAACTCGTAGAATAGGTCGAGTATTTTTTATTATAAACTCGTAATTCAAAATATAACTAACTATTTATTCTTGTTTTACGCTGTTGGCATGAGACGTGCTATTTGGTAAAATGTCGCAAATAAACTTGCACACCTTACTGTTGTCATTATCTGTGTTTCGCTTACATGAACGGGAAGATAGGATATGGACTTCAAAGCATCATTTCAACCAATTGTAAACCAAGGTAAAGCCGTAGCTATTACCTCGATGGTAACAGAATACATCGGAAGAAGATATCGTAGTACGGTAAACTTTAGCGATGGTCAAACCCGGGTATCCTACGGTGAAAATGCAATGTCGGCAGAATCCAATGTGCTGCGCGGACTCGAATTAGATTGGACACAACAGTTACCCGATTTTTCACACTAATGTAAAACTGGTGAATAAACTTCGTTATGGGCTGTTCCCGACACGTACGTGTACGGTAACACTCATTTGTAATTCTACTGGAAAGGAAGTTCTATGCCGCTTAAAGACCGAATCACGCTTACCGAAAGCGGCTTTTTGTTCGATCACACCTCAGGTGTGACCTTCACGCTGAATCATACCGGT
This sequence comes from uncultured bacterium, assembly GCA_964589795.1. Lineage (GTDB taxonomy): Bacteria > Electryoneota > JAOADG01 > JAOADG01 > JAOADG01. The sequence continues at coordinate 148 of CAZPUW010000038.1, read as the reverse complement.
TCATTTATCATGCAGGAGTTGCTCGACGAGAAAGACCCGGAATTGATTCTCGCCGATGTCCTTCGGAAATATGAGATCGAAGAGCGGGAAGCGCGTTTTGAAATTGAACAATTTGTCACCCAAATCAAGAAATATTCTTTGCTATAGG
>CAZPUW010000037.1:0-12610 GCA_964589795.1 uncultured bacterium | reverse complement strand
TGCGTCATTGTGCCGCCGATGGTAAACGTATTGGTATTGCGGTTTCCCGACGAGGTGTATTTGGAAAGGTATTTGTTGTGCAACAACACCACACTTCCATCCGCACCAAGCCACAATCCCGGCCTGAGCCGGTAGATTGAGTTCAAACCGATATGCCATCTGGTTTCATCGCGGTCGTTGTAATCGAGCGTATCGGGGGTATCGGTTCGCGTCGCCGTTCCATCTATCGACAACTGCAAGCTATCGCTGTAGCCACTGGTTAAGCCGGTATTCAATGAAACGCTTTCACTATGGTCTTTTTGAATCTGTTGTCCCGACCGCGAAGTTTGGAATCCGACCCGATAACCTGCCATTAAAAACCGATCCGAACGCACCCCCGACCATTGCAATTGATATTCCTGACGTAGTTGCGATGAGGAGGGTAATACATCGCCTTGATTCACTTTCGAACCATCCCACTCACCATCGAAATTCCAATTACCGGAAAGCGGCGCGGGAAATTTTATTTGCGCCGAGCCGTTACCGTGCCATTCATCGCGCCGGAATAGCGGTGTGCTGACAATGTCGCGCAATGCGTGATCCACCGCGGCATTCACTGTAACCGTCGATTCGTCGTACCGCCGAAACAACGCGACATTCGCGCTCCCGTTACCATCCTGCCGCGGATTCAACCATGCATGGCGGTACGCGGCATCTCCCGACATTTCCCAGTCAGCCAACGCAAGCGAATCGCTGTGTATTTCCATTTGCATCGCCGGGCCGCGTCCGACATTGCGCAAATCCTCATCGTATGCAAATCCACCATGGACGCCAACAACTCCAGCAGTTCCCTGATAAAGTTCCCCAACCAACGCTCTACCGCGGCGTTGCACCAATTCGCTGCCCGACGAGAATCCCGCATCCGATAGCAACGAATAGCCGTTTGCCAATGCTCCCGCCATTCCCAACTGCATCATTGGCGACGACTGTCGGTCGCGGTACGACTCGCCATCCATCACCCAGCCGAATGCAAACGGTGAAGATGATTGTTGATGATAATTCGCTTTGAATTTGATGTCTTCTTTGAAGTGCGGCTCAAACCCGCTAACCGAGCGGTCTAAGATTTCCGTTTGCAACGCGAGGTCGAGGATTCCGCTGAGTGCGAGTAACCGTTTTTTCGCGCCGAATTCACCGGCTCGTTCTCCAAGCTGTTCATTATAACCAACACCAATGGTATCGGGCGTCGCGGTTTCTTGTGGAGTGGTCAACCGCCAGTCCACTGCGTGTATGCAGGTAGCAGCTAAAAAAAACAGCGGTAAGGCGAGGTGACGGAAAGACATGAATGTAAAGTAAGAAAATGAAGCGGAATGCACTACGGAACCGTATCGGGAAATAAAGAAATTGGCTGTTATGGTCTGATTTACGTCGTGCCCGGTTTTCGCTTGTACAAATCAACATGACCGGGGATTTCATCGTTTTCCGATTGTGCAACCCCGAAACTGAACAACATCTTCATCCCCTCTTCCACCGTCATATTCGCCGACAATAGTTTCTCACGTTCGTAATACAACAACATCCCCGTCGTCGGTGGTGCGAACGGAACATATACTGCGACCATCGGACTTGTTATCAAATCGTCGTGAAGCGTTGCCTCGCCCACAATAAATCCGATGGAGCGTCCACCGTGAAGCGGCGTCCAAACCACTTCGCGGAAAAACTTTTCCTGTCCTCCGAATACGGCGCGTGACAGCGGGCGTATCGTCGAATAGATGGTGCTAATCACCGGTAACGTCTCAAACCAAGCGTTTGCCGCGGCAAACAGCCGCCTGCCGATATACAGCCGCGTCAGCCACCCCGCGAGCAACAACAGTATAATCAGCGCAAGCAGGCCGGGACCATACAGGTGGTGTTCCGGATTGGGGATATAACCAACCTTTACCAACAACCATTGCATCGGTACGTCGAGAATGCTGTCGAGAAAAAACAACATTTTCGTTAGCAACCAAAGCGAGACCACCACAGGCGTCAAAACCAATAACCCGCTTGTCAGGGTTGCCCGTAACCAACCCCATAAATGATGTTGTTCCTTCACTTTTTCCTCGTTTATCCGGTAGTTTTCTTTTTTTACTATTTTCTTTTTACGTTATTATCCACGAAATCCCTACCGCGTAAGGTACAACCGTTTTCTCCGGTTCCGGTAGTTATTCCGTCATTTCGGATGGTTTTGCCGCGGCTCACGCCACCTAACTGCCCCGCCCCAAACCTCCGTTGCATTCAAACGTTTGCTTTCGTACAATAGTTGCGTTCGTGGCATCGGCTTTGTAACCGCATGCCGTGAGCGTTTGACGGTAATTCTGCGGAACGTTTTGTGCTGTCGTGCGTTCGATGAACAGAAGAATAAAACTTTTTTTTCGCGGTGTACAAGGATTCCGTGTACGCCTGAGCTTGCAAAATGACAGACCGGAACGGTCTGTCCCACACTCAACACGATTGGAGCGGACTATCGCCTCGTTGTAATTGCTTTGCTACGATGGTTTAACATTATCAAGGTTGCACGGGTAGGGGGCTACCATCCGCCGGTCGTTCGTTTGTCGTAATGTCGGTCTTATTGCTCTGCTCTTGACGCTTACGCCCGTATTGGCGCAAGCGCCTACGCTCACGCTCGGTATTCCGTTTCGTCCTACTCTTTCCCTTCGACTCGATCCCTTTGCCCGCACCGGAGCGCGGCTCCCCTATCTCGGACAGGATGGCAGCTGGCTCGTAGGTGGTCCAGACCACTACCTCACAACTTCCATCGTTTGGGACACCACATACCACGAAATCCTAACGACTTATCAATTGTTTAACAAGCCGATTGGCGAGCCGGTAACCTATTCCATCGAAGAATACCGCAACGCGCGCCTAAAACATGACAATGCAAAATTGTTCCGTGATGCCGCGATTTCGTCGATAACGACTCAACATCCCGCGGAAAGCGAAGCGCTCGAAATTCAAATGCCGTTGAAGGTGAAATCGAAAACATTCAACCGAATTTTCGGCGGGGACAAAGTTGGCCTCAAAGTAAACGGCGAAATTTCTATCGACGGTGAAATTCGCAATGAGGCGAATGACCGTGCGATTACACAGCAGGGACAAGCCCCTTCGACCAACTTCAAAATCGACCAGCGGCAACGCTTCACCATTACCGGTAATGTCGGCGATAAAGTAACGGTACGAATCGATCAGGACAGCGAGCGGTTATTCGATTTCGAAAACGCCGTCAAACTCGAGTACACCGGTACCGAAGATGAAATCATCCAAAAAATCGAAGCGGGTAATATTTCGCTTGAATTGCCCGGCACTCAGCTTGCCGCATTCTCCGGCCAAAATAAAGGGTTGTTCGGTTTAAAAAGTATTGCTAAAATCGGCCCGCTTTCGGTAACGACAATTGCATCATTGGAAAAAGGTAAGAAAAATAAACTGAAGGCGACCGGCGGCGAGCAACAGCGCCCCATCACAATTCGCGATTTGGATTACGTACACGGCCAATTCTTCGTCGTCGATACCATATTCCGAAGGTCATTGACCAACTTCGGTTCGAATATGGAGACGACTGCCGCGTCTTACCACGGCGTAGCACACACTATCGTCGAATCCTATGTGTACGAATCAGCACTCACTTTCGTTAACGGTCAAATCCCCCGCTCGGGTTTCGCGATGGGCAGCCCGGTTCGTCCCGAATTGTTCGACAGCACCACCTTCGCCGCCGACCACACCAATAATTTTTACGGACAATTTCGGTTATTGACGCCCGGTGCCGATTACGACCTCAATGCGCAAACCGGTGTTTTGTATTTGAAACAAGCGATTGCCCCCACCGACAATACCATTCTGGGAATTGCATACCGCACTTCCGATAGCTTGGTGTATGGAACACCGAATGCCGCACCGAACGCGCGTTACTTTATTTTGAAACTGCTCCGCGGCGACCGTGAGTACGATCCTACCGCAACGGCATGGAACTTGATGTTGCGGAACTATTATACGCTGAGCGGTCAAAATGTCAGTCCGGAAAGTTTCGAAGGAAAAATTTATCTGGCGAACACTTCGCCGCAACAATACACGTTCGGACAAACCTATTTTACCAATTTGTTCGGTGTCGATTATTCCGGGCCAAATAATTCACCGAACCCTGATGGACTTATCGATCCTACGAGTACGTTTGTCGATTTTCAAAATGGGTTTCTTCACTTCCCCGATTTAACACCATTCAACCCCAGTGGTTTTACGAAGGGGGGGCTGCTAATCAAGCCCGACCTCCGTTCCATCGACACATCGCTCGTCGATTCTGCGCTGTACGTAACCTCGCAACCGACTGTAGCAACCAAATTTACGATTGGAGTCAATCTTACTTCCCGCTCGAATGTATTGAACCTCGGCGTTGCCGTACTTGAGGGCTCGGAAGAAGTAACCCTCAACGGAAGAACCCTCAACCGCGGAACCGATTATACCATCGACTATTTTTCCGGTACGTTGACCGTTCTCGACCCGTCAGCCGCAGTGCCCGGTGCCGACCTCGAAGTCAACTACGAGTCAGGCCAAATATTTCAACTCGATAGAAAAACACTCCTCGGTGCGAGAGCGGAATATCAGTTGTGGGAAGATTCTTTTATCGGCGCAACGATGTTGTCGCTCGACGAAAAACCGCTCGACCCCCGCATCCGGCTTGGTGCCGAACCGGTTTCCAATAAGATTTGGGATATGAATACCCGGCTGGTGTTTAAACCGGCGTTTCTAACGAAAGCAATCGACGCATTACCGATGATCGCCACGGAGGAACCATCCCGCGTGACCGTCGAAGGTGAAGTTGCGCAGGTTTTTCCCAATCCAAACAATGCCACCAACCCTTCCACCGGAGACTACAACGGTGTCGCATACGTCGATGATTTCGAATCGTCGAAACGCATCACTCCGCTTCCGTTGAATCGCCAAAGTTGGTCGTTGTCCGCATATCCCCAACCGGATGGTGTCAGGATTGGCGGCGGTGATTTGGAGCCATTTCCGGCAAGGACGTTTAACTGGTATAACCCGTTTGTCCAAACCGCGATAAAGGATATATGGCCGACCCGCGACGTGAATAGCAACGTCGCCAATACGACACAAACCCTCGAATTAAATTTTGACCCGTACTTTAACCGCAGTCATCCGTATGACTCTATTGCCGCACCAAGAAATTCATGGGTGGCGATTACCAAATATTTGGGCAGTGGTTATTCGAATCAGCAGGAAACAAAATTCCTCGAAATCTGGATGCAGAATAATGATCGACAGGGGACGCTGTTTATCGACTTGGGACGCATCAGCGAACAGACCATCCCGCGTGATACATCGTTAATGTCCGAAGACCACCCAATTCCCGGTTCCTCGCTCGGTAACCATATTCTTGATCCCGGAGAAGATGTCGGCCTCGATGAACGTCCCGGTCGCGATCCAAATTTAAGCGTTCGTAACGATACTGTTGGATGCGATTTCTGGGATTTGAATAACGACGGGATACGCGACAGCGTCCTTGTCACAATCGGCGGGGTTTCAAGGTGGGTGCTCGAACCGTGGTCGTTTGACGATTTTAATAACAATTCGGTAAATGGTGATTACAGTGGTATCAACGGTACCGAAAACAACCAGCGCGACAATAACTACCCCGATACCGAAGACCTCAATGGAAATGGTGTCGCCGACCGTTACAACGATTTCTACCGGTTCCGCATCGACCTCTCAGCTGGTGACAACTCTCCCTATATCGCCGGTGGCCGGCCTACCGGGAACAATCCCGATAAAGGGTGGCGGTTGTATCGTATTCCACTCGGCGATTCACTTCGCGTCGGTGCTCCTGATTTACAAAATATTTTCTATGCGCGAATCGGACTGACCAATTGCACCAGAAAAACAAAAGTTGCGTTTGCCGAAATTGATCTCGTCGGCAGTGAATGGGAGCCGCCGGGCGCGATTATCAACCGCAATCAACAATCCTACAATCTCGAAGCAGACGTCGTCAACACCTATGACAATGTCGATAACACTGTTTCCAGTTACATGCCCCCTCCCGGTGTCGCCGGTCAGAAAGACCCGATAACAAATATCACATTGAAAGAGCAAGCGCTGCGGGTGAAGGTAAAAGAGCTTGACCCCGGGCAGACAAGCTATTTGGTGAAGACGTTATATGAACCGATAAACCTGCGCGACTACCGGAAACTGAAAATGTTTGTTTTTGGTGGTGCGTTCCCGACGAAATTACCCGGAACGGTTGCACCGAGAAATGATTTTGATCAATACCATGTCGATTTTAAGCTGAGGTTTGGAGTCGATTCCACCCGTGGTTATTACGAAGTGTCAAGGCCGCTCACTGCCGGGTGGAGTTCAATCGAAGTGAATCTCGACGATCTACCAACCATGAAGTATGAGTGGCTGCAACACGGCGTTGCTCCCGGCGATACGACTCTACCCACCGTCTCGCGAATCCTCGCCGATGGCACAGTTATTAAAGCGGTTGGCCGACCGTCCGTTCAACCATCGCTCAACATGATAACGTTTCTTGCCGTCGCTTTGGAAAATAAAGGGCGGCCCATCCGGGCTGAGGATCAGGTCGAGGTTTGGGCGGATGAACTACGTGTAACCGATGTGAAACGGACGCCGGGTGTTGCATACCGGGTGTCCACTGATGTCGACATGGCGCATATCATTCAGTTTCGGGTTGGATTGGCTCAGACCGACGGTAATTTTCATAATGTAAATGATCAGAGTGGTTCGCACAGTTCATCATTCGCCGGTACTGCCACCGCGAATATTAAGGCGGATGAGTTTCTCCCGAAATCGCTCGCACTGTCGTTCCCGATTGGAATCAACTTTAATCAAACGGTAAACCGTCCCGACTATCTCAACAATTTGGATATTTCTGTCGAACGCCTTACCGGAAAAAGTGAACCGGTGTGGAATCCATTCTGGCGTTACCTGAATAACCTCGATTTATTGCGCCCGGATAAACGTCTGAATAACAGCGATACTCTTCTTTCGTTGCAAAAAAGTTACAGCATCGGCGTTTCGAATTTCTCAAGGATAAATACCCCGGATAAGTGGTGGGAAAAATGGTTCGCCAACCGGTGGACGATGAACTATAACCACGCCGAAAGTTACGCAACGGCTCCATCAGCAGCTTACAATATCAGCCGTACTCGAAGCGGCGGTGTCAGTTACAGTCTGCCGTTCGATAATTTTTCCACGCTTAAACCAATGAAGTGGACGGAAAAAATTCCCATTCTCAACAAATTGAAAGACACCGAATTAAGCTATGTACCCACCCATGTTTCGGTGGGAGTGGATGGTAGTGAGCAATCGGGCTCCTCGATGACAAGCAACTTTACTGGTTCCGTCATTCAAAATCCGTGGTCGTTCTCGATGAACCGCCACATTTCAGCGGGGTATCGGTTATTTCAAAATGTAAATCTCGACTACTCGCTTACGCTGGGTTCCGAAGCCGTCCAATTTGCACAGGATAGAAAGCTTATATCCTATGCCGCCGCTGGGTATGTTCTTGACCCAACCTTATTCAGCGATACTTCGCGTTATACACCGGAGCAACGTCGGCAACTAATCGATTCGCTGACCAACAATGCGCGACCGCTCGATGTGTATGAAAAGGTTGGCGGTTATTATTTCCGCACCAAACAGCGCGACCAAACCGTGAGTACCGGCTGGTCGCCGGAATTGATAAGCTGGCTTGGAACGGATTACCGCTATACATCGGCATATAGCTGGGCGTGGCAGCAGCCAACCGCTACCGGTAGATCGGTTGGTACCCATACCACCACTGACCAGAATTATGTCCTCCACATTCGTCAATTATTCGGACGCGGCGGACAAGCCTATGCACCCGTATCAGAGCCCACTCCAACCGGTGTGGGGACTTCCTTGCCCAACCCGAACGGTACTCCGGGCAATACCGGTACACCATTTCAGAACAATGGGTTTAATCCAAACCCCGGTGTGCCCGATACCAATAAATTCCATCAAGGACCTAATTCATTAAAACGTGATAACGATACCGCAGATGTTGTTTACGCAAACAATGAAGTATCAATGAACGCACCGGAACCGATGAAGGTTAGACCGGGGCCGGTACGAAATGGCAATGCGTTTGATGAAGAGAAACAATACGCGGTCATCGAAGGGGTCGAAACAGATCCCGTTCCTCCGCCGAACGGCACAAAACCGAATGTCGCTCCTACGACGCCGGACAACCCACCGGCTCCGATACCACCACCCAGCCAACCATCGCGGCGCGGGCGCACAAAAAGGAATGAGGATTCCACCGCCGTACCGGGAGCAACCGGCACTTCGGGACCAAAATCGAAATTGGATTTGTTATGGGCGATAATCGACCGTTTGGATGATATCAATGTAACTGCGAGCCGCGGTCGTGATTACCATGTGTATGGTGTTGAGGACGGGCAACCCGACTGGAAATTCCAACTTGGTTTAGCCAGTAATCCGCACTTAAATGAAGTAACGACCACAACTCTTTTACCCGCGCAACCATCGGCAAACCTTTCACGTGATTACACAACACGCAGCGGTTTTCACCTGTCGCAAAATTTCTCCGTCGGTTTGGATCATAGTTGGTCGGAACAAGAAGCGATAGGGCTCACACCAACCTCATCCCTGCGTAAATCGGTCTTCTTGTTGGCGAAGGGAGATGGGCTTCCGCGTGAGCTGGATGTACCGAATTTTTCTATCCGGTGGTCAGGGTTGGAATCGGCGGGCCCATGGCGAGATTGGACGCAGACCGTTTCGCTTGAAAACGCCTATCAGGCGTCATCCACGCGCTCATATTCCGCAACCCTGAACTCACCCGCGACTTTGGGTGGTATCAGTTATCAGACAAACTGGAATCCTCTTCTCGGAATTAACGTCGCATGGAAAAAGGGGGTCACCACTACCATCCGTTATACTTCCACAACGTCGCTTACCGATAGCCGGTTAGGTAGCAACAGCAGGCAGCGCTCCACCCAAACCGGACTAACGATGACAGCCGGTTATACAATGGAACAAGGTTTCAGATTACCTTTCAATTTCTGGCCATTCAACGGCAAACGCTTCAAAAATCAGACCGAATTTTCACTAAGTTTTAACGAAACAGGTACAAAATCCGAAAGCGATAATCTCACCGCCGATGGTTGGAGTGGTTTCGTTGAAACCGGAAACACGTCAACCTACACACTGACTCCAAAAATTACTGTAACCTTCAGTCGGTCGGTTACCGGGTATGTGCAATACGATTTGGGAGAGACGAAAAGCAGTATCGGCGGCACCACCCGAATCAACGCATTTAAGTTTAATGTGAATATTCAAATTCGAGGATAATTCTTGCACACGAAAAAACGACGGATACGACGAAAAGAACTTATTTTCTCGTAGTTTTGGTCGAAATTGTTATATTCCAGTGTAGTAAGCTTCGTTAATCTCTTATTTATTCTTGACAAACGGATTGGCACGCCGTATGCTTCTCAAGCGCTTACGGTACAAATTGGATGAAGGATTTTTGATTCTGCCGCATCTTAGGGTGACAATTCCAATAACTTGTGTTAACTTAGCGGAAAGTAAATCTTTTTCGGTCATATAAAACGGCGTGGGTAAGTTGTTCGGTTGTACGCCAATTTGACGTGAGTGCGAAAAGACGGTTGCGTAATTGTGTTCGCATTACAGAAAATGTATGATCGAAGATTTTGAAGGGGAGGCAATGAACATAGAGCGATTGAAACACAATGATGGCAATTCGGCCATGACAAACCACAACTCCCGGCCAAATCATTCCAACTTACGGGTAACCGGTATCGCGCTTGTATTGGCGCTCTTTTTCTTTCTACTCATTGCGGGCTGTTTTCATATTCCCGAACGTCCGAATTGGGATATGCCATTCACCATACCGTTCGCCGAACGGGTGTATTCACTCACCGACTTGATTCACATCACCGCAGACAGCACCAACGACACGGTGCTTAACGCCCTCCGACGAAGCGATAATAACGGATTTTACGGCCTGCACGATACGCTTGTTTTCTATTCCAGTGGCGCGATTAAATCACAATCTTTTCACGACAAATTGCATTCGCAATCGACGGTGGATAAGGATTTTAATTACAAAATCGATACCCTCCATCTCGATTCACTTCAGTGCGGTTCGGTCTCCTATACTGCTTCAACCATATTGGGAAGAACAATCCCAGCCGACACTTTAGTGACAATTCCTTCGAATCAATCATTCAACAATAATTTACCGTACGATACCCGCGGCAGTAATTTCGTCTACTTTCAGTATTTCGATTTAGCATCGGGATCAATGTTCGCTGAAGTAAAGAACAACCTTTCGGTACCGCTTTACGACGTGCATTTTACACTGCGCGACACCACCTCCGCTCACAACGCCCTTGGCAATACCGACACCGCGGCGGTTATCCAACCGGGTGCCGTCGATACGCTCCGGTTCCGGTTTCAGACGCTGTCACGTGTATACAATTTTATGTACGTCCACTCCTTCGCCACCTTGCATCCATCAAGTTCGCATTGGCACAATATCGACAGTTTGAAAGTGAACCTGTTCACCGGAAGAATTAATATTACTGAAGCAATTGCCGCATTTGTCGGACAGCACGCCCATGCCGATACGTTGCTTGAAACCGGGTTTAATGACCGCGTATATCAAGCAGAGGTCAGGAACGAGGCGAGAGATACGGTGCACAATCGCCTTCGTGTTACACTATCGAATCGCTTGGCGGTTGCGATTGACTCACTGCGAGTTTATTTCACTGATTTTCGACGTAACGGCGCGATAGTAACGCAATCTTACAATAATATTCCCGCCCATTCCAGCAAAGACACCATTCTCGACATGAGGGGCACACTAATCAATTTGCCGGTTACACCGGTCGACTCTGCGCAACATTTTCATGCATTGGGCGACGCCTATACGCGCTCAACAAACGGCGCGATGGCATTACTCAAAAATACGGACAGTATCGACTTTATCTATCATATCGACACATTGTATTTCACCCGGTTTCAGGGCATTCCTGATTCCATCAACTTTGATTTCGATACCACCATTACCCGTGTAACTAATCGCCCCAATGGTGTCACCGATCTCGGATTAGTTTATGCGGAGTTGGTCGTTTCACCTACGGCTACCGTCAACTACTTACCGGTGGTGATGGACTACCATCTCGTTGCATATCACGATACCGTACGGCGGTATTATGATACCTTGAACCAATACTTCCCCACGATAAATTCGTTGTTCCGCGTCGGTGGTACCCAGAATATTATCAACATCATTCCCGACAGCATTGAATCCTTTGGTAAGGCAAGATTGGGGAGGGCGTTGCCGCAGATGAGAAACATGGGGATTATTCAAGTTTCGGAAACCGATACGGTTGCCGGGTATGCGACGCTCGAAGGAAAAATGATGTTCCGGTTACAATCGCAATCGTTTACACCGGATCCCGAGCGAAGAGATGGGCAAAATCGCCCGATTTCACGAATCGATTTCAAAATCTCCGGAGAGAATCATCTACCCATTGGCGGCCGGGTGCAGGTTCAGTTAAGCTCGGACAGTTTAAATTGGGTGGATATCGGCGGTTCGATATTCCACCGGCCCGGTACTTCGATTCGAAATTATCGGCCGTTCCCGCTGAATTCGTTCACTACATTTGACACCACCATTGTTATCGTTGATTCGAATGTAAACAAATTTAAACAACCGGTATTTTATACGCGGGCGGTAATCCACGTGGATAGCACCGGAGCCGACACCGTTTTATGTATTACCAGCGACTATATCAAGGTGCGTACCGGCGCAAACATAACCGTCAACACCGGGGAGATACAATAATGAAATCTCTTCGTTTTATTCTCTGTATCTTCGCAATATATGCCGTCGTGTTTGCTGAACAACTGCCGCTTGCAAGTGTTTCCGGGACTGCCGGTGCCGGTGTTTCCACCATCCGCGGCGGCGATTCGCGGTGGGTTAATCCCGCTTTGTTAGGGTTGTCCGATAATCCAAAACAATCCGCGTTGCTTCCCAGTTTTGGTTATCGGATTGGAAATGATGCCTTGAAGACCAGCCAATTGAATTCGTGGTTCAAGAAAAACCGCTACTGGACAAAGGATGAACGCAATACGATGGTGAATTCGTTGAATGGCGATTTTACCTTGCTCGGACAAGCGGGTGGCGGATTAGGATACCAGTATCAAAATTTTATTTTCGCCGTGGATGGTATCGGCATGATGGATGCCGGTATTCCGAAAAACGTGCTCAACATGATGGTAAATGGAAATCAACCGGGAGCGCGATATGACCTGTCCGGTATCCGCGGCGGTGAATGGGCGGGTTTGTCATTCGGTGCGACATTTGCTAAAAGTTTTAAAGATATAAGTTTCGCACAGGAATTTTCCGCGGGCATAACCGCAAAGTATATCGTCGGACTCTCTTATGCCGGTATCCGCTCGTCATCCGGTTCGATATTGACCAACATCCAACCCGACACCGTTTCACTACACGGTAATATTGTCACCGCCACGGCATCGCAGGGTGATGGCGTCG
>CAZPUW010000036.1:0-12774 GCA_964589795.1 uncultured bacterium | reverse complement strand
CAACCCATCTTCTCACTAGTAGTAGCAGGTTTTCGTTCGGAAAAAGAGATCACAACATATACTAAGGACGTCATCAAGAAACGGTTGGAAAATGTGCCGGGTGTAGGTGAAGTCGATCTTGTCGGTGGCGCTGAACGTGAAGTGCAAGTGCAGGTAGATGTCACCAAATTGCAATCTTACCGTTTATCGATTCAAGATGTCGTTTCGGCAATTTCTTCATCGAACCTTGAAGTACCTGCTGGAAGTCTGACACAGGGTAAACGCCAAATTCTGCTACGCACCATCGGTAAATTTCAAACGATCAACGACTTCAACCGAGTCATTTTGATTTCTCCGGGTGGTAAACCAGTTTATCTTTCAGACGTCGCACAGGTCATCGATGGCGTAAAAGAACAAACCAGTTTGACTCGATATCAGGGCAAACCTGCGGTCGGACTCAGCATCATGAAACAATCGGGTGGAAATACCGTGCAAGTTGCCGAGGCCTTACGCAATCAAATTTCAATAATAGAAAAAGACCTCCCTTCCGATATCAAACTGAGCATCGCTAAAGATAACAGCGTGCAGATTCGCGATTCTGTAAACGATGTTCTTTTCGACATCTTTTACGGTGGACTACTTGCGGTTATTGTCGTCTTTCTGTTTCTGGCAAATATTCGCGCAACGATCATTAGCGCCATTGCCCTGCCGACATCCATTATAGCCAGTTTCATCGTGATGTACGCATTGAACTTTACCCTCAATATGATGTCGTTGCTAGCTCTATCGTTAGCTGTCGGTCTTTTGATTGACGATGCGATTGTGGTGATTGAAAATATTTATCGCCACCTAAAGATGGGTAAGACGGCTATGGAAGCCGCTAAAGATGCCACCAGTGAAATTGGATTAGCTGTGATGGCGACAACCTTTACTGTGGTAGCGGTATTCGTCCCGGTTGCATTTATCCCCGGGATCGTGGGAAGGTTTTTCTTTCAATTTGGGATTACAGTTTCAGTATCAGTATTGGTTTCACTGGTTGTTGCTTTTACGTTGACGCCGATGCTGTCATCCCGTTGGTTGAACAAAAAAGATGAAGATCTGACCAATTCAGGTGGACCTTTGAAGAGAATATTATTCCGGTTCAATCATCTCTTCGAAACTGCCAGTGAAAAGTACAAAACTGCCATTCGCTGGTCGTTACGTCGTCGCAAAACTGTCTTATTCGGTTCTATTGTAGTATTCATTCTCAGTCTTTTCTGTGTACGCTTTCTTGGTACAACATTCTTCCCCACCACGGATGAGAGTGAATTTTCGATCTCTGTCGAGGCGGCACCGGGCAGCTCGTTAAGCCAAACCAGCGCGATTTGTAATCAGATCGAAGACCTCGTCAAGGAACGCAAAGAAGTACTTACCACGATGACCACCATCGGTTCCGGTAACGACCCGGTCTCAAAAGCAACTATCCTCGTGAAACTGGTGAAGAAAGGTGAACGTTCGCTCACTGTCGATCAGATGTGTAATGAAATACGGTCGATATTCTCGAAAGTACCAGGTGCAACGATTGGTTTTGTCAGCGGCGGTGGTCCGGGTGGCAACTCAAAGGCATTATCGTTAAGTGTACGCGGTACCAATATCGATACACTTAAATTAATCGCAAATCAGGTACAGGCAATTGTCCAACAAACACCCGGTACAGTCGATGTCACGACTAGTTTGGAAACTTCAAAACCAGAATATCGCATACGCATCGACCGCGACCGTGCATCCGATCTGGGCGTCAATGTTGCAACAATTGCAACGAATGTTAGAACAATGGTCGATGGTGAAGTGGCAACCCAATATCAAGAAGGTGACGAACAATATGATGTTCGGGTTCGGTTGGCGCAAAATGATCGCACCTGGCTCGAGGATATTAAAAACCTGACGTTTAAGAGTACCAAAGAAGATGTGAATAAACAGAAATTACTAATTCCCATTAGCTATGTCGCGAGCATAGATCCGGCAGCAGGACCATCGAAAGTCAATCGATATGACCGACAAAGGGAGATCCGAGTTGAATCAAATTTATTCGAACGACAATTGGGTGAAGTACTGAAAGATGCACAAACAGGATACAACCGGATCAAGATGCCTTCCGGCTACTCAATTGGGGTTACCGGGCGTGGTGAAATGCAAGGCAAGGCGTTCACAGATATTTTTCTGTCGCTTATTTTAGCTATTATTTTTGTTTACATCGTGCTTGCGGCTCAGTTCGAAAGTTTCACATCACCTTTTGCGATCATGTTTGCTTTGCCGATGTCATTAATTGGTGCAATTCTAGCGTTAATCGCATTTCATAGCGCGTTGTCAGTAATGTCTTTAATTGGCATCATCATGCTAATGGGATTAGTCACTAAGAATGGAATTCTATTAGTTGACTATACCAACACCCTGCGTGAAAAAGGATTGGATCGCACTGAAGCACTCATTCTAGCCGGGGCAACACGATTACGCCCCATCCTAATGACAACATTTGCCATGATCTTTGGAATGATACCAGTAGCATTTGCTCTGGGTGAAGGGAGTGAATTCCGGTCTCCAATGGGTCAAGCGGTAATCGGTGGATTGATTACATCGACCATGTTAACGCTCTTTATTGTTCCGGTGGTGTATTCGATAATCGACGATTTCACGTGGAAACGGGTGTTTGGAGTATTTAGGAAAAAGTAAATCTTCGACGAAGTCACATAAAATTGAAAGTGCACTTGTACAAGAAATGGGAGCAGACCAACGCTTGTAAGCGAGTACACTAACCTACTAACAGCAACCTCTTCCATCTTATTACAGGAAGATTTAACAAGAGAGAGCATTCATACCATGACGAATTTTCGAGATAAAAGGACACTTTAATATGCCGATTCCACGAGTATTAAAATACTGGAAAATATTGTTAATATTTCTGTTTGCGATAATTGTAACGCTTTCATTTCTCTTCTACCGCTATCGAACCGATAATGCCACTAACTATTCATTTGTCACGATAACAAGGGGAAATGTTGAAAGTACTATTTCGAGTAGCGGCACATTGAATCCGGTTACGGAAATAACAGTGGGCACGCAAGTTTCCGGTACTATTGAAAAGGTATTTGTCGACTTTAACGACAAGGTCGTTAAGGGACAAATCATTGCTTTGCTGGATTCAGCCTTACTGCGTATGTCAGTGAGCAATGCGGAAGCAGACTCGCTTAAAGCCGAAGCCAAATTGGAAGAAGCGCAAATTAATTATCGACGCAATGAGCAGCTTTTTACTAAAGGATTAATCTCAGAATCAGATTTCCAGCCGATTAAAACCACATTTAAAACCGCACAATCTGACTACATGAATGCTCGAACTGCGTTGCAACGCGCAGTTCAGAATTTGGACTATTCAGTAATCCGTTCCCCTATCACGGGCACGGTGACAGCACGCAATATCGAGGCTGGTCAGACGGTAGCGGCTAGTTTTGCAACACCGACACTATTCACAATTGCACAGGATTTGTCCAAAATGGAAATTACTGCCGCAGTAGATGAAAGCGATATCGGACAAATCAAAGAAGGACAGGCAGTACGCTTCAACGTGCAGGCATATCCGGCGAAAACATTTACTGGAGTTGTGAAACAAGTTCGTTTGAAACCAACGACGGCATCCAATGTTGTGAACTATACTGTAATTGTCACGGCCAGAAACGATGAAAACCTGCTCTTGCCCGGTATGACGGCAACTGTAGAGTTTATCATCGAACAGAAATTGGATGTGTTGGTCGTTGCAAATACGGCGTTACGGTTTCAATTGACCGAAAAAGAGATGGCAGATTTCCAGAAACAGACTCAATCGTCTCATCCCCCAGAACGTCCCGATACAAGTACCGGTGAATGGAAACAACTCTGGTATCTCGATGAAAATGGAAAATTGGCAGTTGCTCCGGTGCAAGTGGGTATCAGTGATGGTTCTCAGACAGAAATTCTTGGAAAGCAATTTTCGGTTGGGATGAAAATCATTAGCAGTTCGGAAAGCGATTCCAAAACGATAACACCTGCGAAGTCGACCAACAATGGTCCACCTCCAATGATGTAAGGGGTAATCGACTTTTTAGATGAATCAACAATTGAAGTGGAAAAGATATGAATGCTGTTATCGATACCAGACACTTACAACGAGAATTCAAGATGGGCGAAGTGGTGGTGAAAGCACTACGTGATATCAATCTGGTAGTGAACGAAGGAGACTTTGTCGCCATCATGGGTGCTTCCGGATCAGGCAAGTCTACTTTGATGAATCTGCTAGGTTGCCTTGATCAACCGACAAGTGGCGAATATTATCTTGATGGTAAATCGATCAGTGCGATGCAGAAAGATGAGTACGCTAAAATTCGTAATGAGAAGATCGGATTTGTTTTTCAGGGATTCAATTTGCTCTCCCGAACATCGGCTTTAGAAAATGTCGAATTACCGCTATTGTACGACTCGTCGGAGCGTATTCCTGACATTCAGAACGCTGCCATTGAAGCACTAAGACGGGTTGGCTTGGCGGATCGCTTAGAACATGAGCCGAACCAACTATCCGGTGGACAGCAGCAGCGGGTTGCAATCGCGAGAGCACTGGTGAATAATCCATCGCTGATTCTCGCCGATGAACCAACGGGAAATCTTGATAGTAAAACTTCCATCGAAATTATGGTTCTTTTTCAACAACTGAATGACAAAGGGATTACTGTTATTTTAGTAACCCACGAACCGGACATTGCACTTTATGCCAAGCGCATTGTGGAAATGCGAGATGGTTTGGTATTGAGAGATGAACGGATAAAAAATCGGAAAATTGCAGCGGAAGATCTAATTGCAATTAACTTGGCAGCTCCTCCGGAACCTTTGTCAGATGCCGATCAATTATCCAAAGAAATAGCCGCTACAATTTCAGTCTAAAGGATGACAACCATGACTTTTCGAAAATTCAAACGTCTACCTCAAGCGGCTTTTCGGAGTATCCTTCGTAACCGGATGCGAAGCTTGCTAACTGCAGTCGGCATAATTATCGGAGTCAGTGCGGTAATTATCATGGTGGCGGTTGGACGTGGTTTTTCGCAAAAGATTCAGGATAATATTAATTCACTTGGTACAAATCTGATTACCCTTTCGCCTGGTGCCGCAAAGAGTGGTGGAGTCAGTCAGGGGGGTGGTAGTGTATCGAAGTTCACATTCAGGGACGTCGAGAAGCTCAAGAAAGAAGGGACTTTGTTTCAGGGTGTTTCCCCAGTTGTTCGAGTTCCCGCTCAAGTAATCGGTGGCGGAAATAACTGGTCGACATCTATTTACGGAGTCTCCACTGATTACTTTGTCATTCGTAAATGGGAGGTCAAGCGAGGAGGTGAGTTATTTACCGATAGAGATATCGCTGCGAATAAAAAGGTTGCTCTGATAGGAAGTACTGTTGCAAGTAATTTGTTCCCATCCGGATCGGCAGTTGGAAAACAGATTCGCATTCGGAATGTCCCGTTTATCGTTATCGGAGTTCTGAAGTCCAAGGGGCAGGGTGGTATGACTGATCAGGACGATATTATTCTCGCGCCTTCCACAACAGTGTTCTACCGACTCAAGGGGGGTGAATTTATCGATATGATCAATGTTAGTGCAATCTCGGAAAACAAAGTTGATGCGGCTCAGAAGGAAATCGAAATACTGATGCGGGAATCACACCGATTGAAAGGAACCACCGAAAACGACTTTTCCATCCGAACTCAAGCGGAAATTCTAGAGAAAATGTCATCAATTGGAGACATTATCACGTTAATGCTTGCCTCGATTGCCGGTGTTTCGCTTCTCGTAGGCGGTATTGGGATCATGAATATCATGCTGGTTTCTGTAACCGAGCGGACACGTGAGATTGGGATTCGGATGTCGGTGGGTGCTCGTGGGACAGATGTGCTAACGCAGTTTCTGACCGAGGCTGCTATTCTCAGTGTTGGAGCAGGTATTATCGGAATTCTATTTGCTGTCGCAGTTTCGGTACTAATCAATTTTTTTTCGACGCTTCATACTTCGTTATCGGTTGACATTATTACAATTGCGTTTATGTTCTCGGGAGCGATTGGAATATTTTTTGGATACTACCCCGCTCGTAAAGCGGCAAATATGAATCCTATTGACGCACTCCGGCATGAATAATGGAATCAGACAATTGGAACTCACCCGGCAAAATAGATAGAATTTCTCGGATAGTGTTTTTACTGAGATACAATAAGATGGGAAGAGCAAAAAGAAGTAAAATTTAAGTATTGTTGCAACTTGTTAGTAAAATGGTCGCTTTTAGACTCTTCTTTCAGGTTGACGGTCTAAATATATAAACAAAAAATGGAATGGCTAAAACACAAGGTCTTGTCTTCTTTATGGATCAATTCGTATCGGTCCCAGCTCCCTGAGCGGCATCCACTTGATTACGAAAAGTGGTCATCATTCACTCTTCACAATACTTTGTCGTGTAGTAAAACGGACAGGATAACACCATATCACGTTTGAAGAAGGCTTTCTGTCTTGGGTTACAAGTTGCACTTCAAAGTAATCTTCAGGTGACCATCGGCACCACGAGCAATTTCCTCGTTAGTAATCCTCTTTCAATGAGATGGCTTTGTCGAATATATTAGCTTACCTACCTCGAGAAGAAGTCATAATAGCATTACTCCTTTTAGTCAAAAGCAGTTACCCAGGACCTGAGTCGCTGAGAGGTAAGTGGATCTCCACTCCTTCGGCGCTCGCACGGTGAATCGCTTGGATTATCTCTAATGATTTGCGTGCGGCAATACCGTCGACCATTGGCGTTTGATCATGCCCACATGCAGCGACAAAATCGCTGATGACCTTAGCATGCAGGGATGGGTCAATTCCTACAGGTCGAATATCAAGAGACGATTCGCTACTTTGCATGTATTTTGCAAATGGATGGAAGAAAGTGGTCGCGTATGTATAAACCCATTCGATAGATATCGACCACAAATCAGAATTCCTAATCGCCTTCCCAAAAACCTTACAGCTGATGAACTTAAGTTGTTGATCAGGAATGCAATTCTTAAAGGCGATTCTAAAAAAGAAAAACCACAGAAGATCGATAGCATAATACTCGCTTTAGAGTTGATGGTAACAACTGGCATTAGAGTCAGTGAACTCTGTTCGATTCGTTTAATGGACATCGATTTCGCTTCGAGATCAATCTCAATTCATGGCAAAGGAAATCGAGAGCGAATCGTATTCATCGTCGACAAGGACATCGAAAACTCGCTGCGTACGATTAGTAGGCATCGAGAGAGGATAACATCTCTATGTGACTACCTGTTTGTTAACTCTCGCGGAACCCCAGTCACGACGGATTATATTCGTAACCACTTAAAGAAGTATGCCGGTGTCATGCTACTCTACCTGGTCTAATCGTGGTTATAACTTCGCGGTCAGTAAATTTTTCTGGTTTGGGTGGTTCCGGGAACTTCTCACCAAACAACTTTCGCCAAAGTAAGGCACTCTTAAAAGTATCTTGTTCATCGAAGGCTGTTCTCGCTTGAACCGAAGCGTTTTTAACAAGATTCTGAAAGGCCGTCCATTCTTCAGCAGTCGTCTGTGCCAACACATCGTGATTACGAACACCATGATCTGGTAAATTGGGCTTTAAGTTACCTAAACCTAGGATATACTCTAAAGATCTCACAATCCCTTCAGCTACGAAAGTGATGCCGTCGGGACATACCTTCCAAATGAGATGTTCTATAGGATAACCCTTTGGGTGCGAATATTGTCCTGGATTTATTATCCGCCACCACTTCAGGCATTTTACAACGTTGACGTAGTTTCCATTCGTAATATTATTCTTTTCAATAGTAGCCTGGATTTGTGCTAGTGGGTTTGTCTCTTCCCAACATTTATCATCTTTATTGGGAATCCACAAAATTTCATCCTGCCATGTTTTCGCTTCAATTAGTTTCTTGCTGAAATTCTGGGTCGTTAGTTGTGCCTTAGAAATCTGGTTTTCCCATAACCACCGTTCATCACCAATGAATGATGTTGATGCTGCTTCGATTAACCCCTTCGCAATAACACTTGGTGCCGAACAAGGGACAAGATCGAGGTCAACTTCGGGCAGTATAATTCTCCATGCGTGGGCTTTTCTTTCATATTTTCCCGAGTAGTGCTTTTCAAGAAAGGGTTTAAATTTGCCTAGTGCTTCACTGGGTGTAACTTTTGTTTTATCCAGATTCGTTACTACTACGATATCAACATCTGATTTATCGTTTCCAAGCTTCCGCGTCGCAGTATTACGACGATAGCTACCTTGCAGGAAAGTTTCAACAACGATTGGCTTTAAATTGTCATCTTGCATCAATCTTTCGCGTAATAACCGATGTCCTTCTGCACAATCGCTCTTTTGTGAATCTGTAAGCCGGATCTCAGTAAGAAACTCTTCGAAGTAAGTAGGTAATGCTGCCATATTTTCTCCTATTCTTTGGTTGTATCGAGAGGGTAGCTCACACCTCGTGAGTATTTTCTGATATCGTCATTGAATGAATATTCATAAATTGTTAACGGAATTTGTAAGCGATACCGTTGTCCCAGTAAATAAAGCATAGAATTGGGCGCTGCTGGGAATAAATGAACCGCATGTATATTTCCCGCTTGTGTTAGATGAAGAATAAAACGTATGATCGCATCGGCAATTGCAATTGCTTCATCTCCATCACTAACTGAAACAGAACCAACTCCTGCTTTTGGTGAAATCGTAATTAATTTTTGAACATTTAGCTTATTTAATTTTATATACTTTCTCACCTCATCTGTCGTAGATTGGGAAAAATTGAGAACGACCGCGATTTCGGAACCATCTTCTCGAATTGTATCAAATGATGTCATAAGTTCTGGTTGAATACGCCTTCCAGTGGGTGCCCATGCTACCCCTTTTTGTAACGGATGAAGAGTGTAACCAGAAACAACATTTGTCTGCTTTCCTGCAATAAATGAGACTGAATATGTGCAATCCAGTTGCAGAAAATACGTCCGTTTCTTGTACTCCGGTTTTTGAAGGATACCAGACAATGCTTGTTCGATATCTTGCCAAGTCGTACCAGTTACTAGTTCACGATTCTTGAAATTAAATCGAAGATCTAAAAATTGAATTGTTTCCGATTTTAACATTTCATCGGCCATGGGAAAGCTACAGATTCTGATGGTCCTTTGCTGCGTAACTGTAAGAGCATCGGCTATTAATTTAGCTCTTTCCAATTCAGAGAAAAGTGAAGAAGAGCTCCATTCATTCCGGTTGTTTCTTAAAAATTCTCGTACAAGGTCTAGATGTGGTTTAATTGGTTGAGTCATATCAACAGTCTTGATGCCGAAAGATCGTAATTTATCGTTAAAACGCTCTGTCAATCCTTCAAGGGAATGGCTCCCTAATTCAAATCGTAGCGTTCTCGAGAAATCTTGAAATTCTGTCTCCTCAATACCAAGATGGACTCTCCATAATTCATGATTGCGTTTGAAACCATCCCCTTTTCGAATGAAGACATCCACCAAGGAACATTCACTTGAGAGACATTTGCCAAGATCTGCTGTTGTTCGCCAATTAGACACGAAGTGGATACGGATACTTACTCGATTGATTCATCATGTCGAGCAATCGTCTTTAAATATTCAATTCTCCACATCGCATAAACTTACATACAACAGAAACTCATCTGCCAATATTATTCAATTTCTCGACCGGAGAGGGATCGAATTAGGAGGGTGAAAAACAAACTCAATTCGAACAACAACATGCTATTCAACTGAATGTCTTAGTCAAACAAATCTTTGAATGGTATTCAGTCGAGGGATTAGGATTCAAAGGAATCGCACAACGTCTCAATCGTAATAACGAACCGACCCCCTTTGGCAACAACCGTAATTCGGTGAACAATCCCGGATGGTGTAGCTCCACAGTAAATAATATTTTGAAGAACCCGATCTATACAGGAGATATGGTATGGAATCGAACTTCCTTCGCCAAGTTTCATCGTATCGTTAGTGGTATCGCGATTCCGATTAGAACAATAATGACAATATCCCATGTTGAGAATGATCAGGAAAATTGGATTGTCATTCGGGATGCCCACTCCCCACTCATATCCCGATTGCAATTCGAACAAGCACAACAACGGAGGGTTAATACGAAGAAGTTTGGTGTAGCCAATACCGGTAACGTAGGTCGAGGCGCACGGTCTCCTTATTTACTGAGTGGATTGATTTATTGTGCTCATTGCGGATATCATTGGATTGGTTATACCATCCATCAAGGTCGCAGGATCAAGGGTCGCGATACAATAAAGAATCCATATTACTTATGTAACGGATATGTAACCAAAGGCAAGAAAATCTGTCCCCGGCTCGCAATCCCGAAAGAACAACTCGAAGTACAAGTCATCAATAAAATCGCTGAAATGATACAGCAAAGGTTTCAAACGCCCGAGGGATTAACATCGATTAAGCAATTGGTTCAAGAGGTCATACAGGAAGATATCCCGAAAATCGACCGGCAACAGTCGGATAATAATGCCCGTATTCGTGAAATTAATCAAACCATCCACAATCTGATCGATAACTTGACTCCGACCAATCGCGACTTCGTCGACCAACGGCTGATCGAACTCAAACATGAATTGTCTACTCTTGAATTAAAACAGATGGATTTGGAACAATTGGATGCGAAGAAAATCGATACCGTCAAACTTATCGAGCAAGCGGTTATGTTAGCACAACAATTTCAGGCGGTATTTGCCGAGGGTACTACTGAGGAAAAAAGGCTATTCATCCGTTCGTTTGTAAGTAAGATTGAAATCGATCCAATAACTTTGGATGTCAACGTGGAATTCTTACTGATGCCGGGATTAGAGCAAGCAAAGTGGAAAGCACAAGAGAAGTAAAAGAATGCTTAATTGTGAGTTTGCAAGTCAAATCGCAAACCAATTTTCTTTTTGGTTTTTATGACTCGAGTAACGATTAACTTTCCTACTGAAAGGTGGCTAGGATGTACATCTCTAAATCCAAATACTTGGCAGGTCTCCAATGTGAAAAATTGCTTTGGATGCAATACCATGCCAAAGAAGAGATTCCTTCGGTTAATACACAAACTCAAGCTATTTTCGATCAAGGGCATCTTGTTGGCGAATTTGCCAGAAAACTGTTTCCTGATGGTATCGAAATAGATTGTGACCATTCCGATATTGGTCGCATCCTTGAATTGTCTCAAGTAGCACTGATTCACCGTAAACCTTTATGTGAGGCAGGATTTCAGTTTGAGGGTGGCTTTGCTCGTGTGGATATTCTGAATCCAGTTGGCAAAGATCAATGGGATATTATAGAAGTTAAAAGCTCAACCGATGTAAAAGACATCAATCTTCAGGATCTGGCTTTCCAAACACACGTATATCGCGGCGCTGGGTTGAAGATTCGTAACAGTATACTCATGCACATCAATAATAAATATGTTCGAACTGGTGAGATAGAACCTGCAAAACTGTTCACTCAGATCGATGTAACAAAATTCGTTGCCGGACTACTCCATTCAATCCCATCGAATATAAAGCGGATGCAAGAAGTTATTGCCGAAAAAGCTTGTCCTGACATACAGATCGGTTCCCACTGTAACGATCCGTATGAATGTCAATTGCAGGATACTTGTTGGGCCTTTCTGCCAGAGCACTCAGTGTTCACATTATATCGAATTATTCACAAGCAGTGTTTCGAACTATTATCGCGCGGGATACTTGGCATTCAGGATTTACCAGTTACCTACCGTTTTTCACCTGTACAACTAATTCAAAAGCAAGCAATACAGACCGGTAAACAGCATGTCGACCCGAAACAAATCCAATCATTCTTACGGACGCTTCAATACCCACTTTATTATCTCGATTTTGAGACATTTCAAACTGCAATCCCATTGTACAACGGTGTTCGCCCATACCAACGAGTGCCATTCCAATTTTCGCTTCATGTGCAAGCTGATCCGAAATCTGAACCGGTTCATCATGGCTTTCTTACCGAAGGTAAAACCGATCCCAGATTAGAAATACTCAATCAGTTGAAAACTCTACTCGGTAAATCCGGTTCAATTGTTGCGTATAGTGCCTCATTTGAAAAATCGGTTCTGAAAGAAATAACGGATTTTTGTGGTAGGCAGAACTGGTTCAAAGGTATTGAAAGCAGAATAGTAGACTTGCTAGTGCCTTTCCGTTCGTTCCATTTCTACGGTGCATCTCAACGGGGATCGAATTCCATTAAAGCTGTTTACCCGGTACTATGTGGAAAAGGATATCAGAATATGGAAATAGCGGACGGTAGTACTGCTAGTTCTGAGTATTGTAGAGTAACATTTGGTGACGCGAAAGAAGAAGAAAGAAAACGGGTGCGAAACAATCTTGAAGCTTACTGTCAATTAGATACGCAAGCGATGATCGATATTGTGAAAAGGCTAACTGAACTTTCTGTTTGAACCTAAACTGGGATTACTCATTTCTTGACACATCTGTTGTATATGCTTTAGGGCAGTATGTATCCGTAGTTGAAATTGAGTCGTATACTCTTTGGGATTAGTAAATAATCGATGCCCCGAGGGAATGTTACCATTCGCATCGGGATGACTATCTTCAGCAATCTCATTATGATGAGACAGGCATCCGGTCATTTGTCGGTAAAATTGAGCTCGATCCACTAACCATGAAAATCTACGTGGAGTTCATCCTGATGCCGGGATTGGAGAAAGCT